>PBLS01000059.1 GCA_002721825.1 Magnetovibrio sp. | reverse complement strand
TTATATCGCTTATAGGAGGATATACTATGCTTACTTATGATTTCACACCCATGCTTCGTCACTCTGTCGGTTTTGACCGAATACACCGCCTCTTGGAAGCCGCTAACGCTCGTTCTGAGGCGACTTATCCACCATATAATATTGAAACGGATGGTGAAGATGCTTATCGAATCAGTGTTGCAGTGGCTGGGTTCACGAGAAATGAACTCGATCTGATGCTGGATAATGAAGAACTTACTATCGCAGGTAAAAAAGGAGACAATACGGAGAGTATTTCTTTTCTGCATCGCGGTATTGCAGGACGTTCTTTCAGTCTCACATTTAATCTTGCAGATCATGTAAAGGTCGTCAGTGCCAACCTTGAAAATGGAGTGCTAGTTGTCGATCTCAAACGTGAGGTGCCTGAAGAACTTAAGCCACGTAAAATTTTGATTGAAACGCATCCGATCAAAGATTTTGCTACAAAAGCGAAAAAGATGATAAGTGAGGATAAAAAAGCAGCATAAGCAGTTTTTTACCCGCTATACAGGGTGGCGTCATTGCGGTGCCACCCTGGGATGGGGAAAACTGTGGAATTGGAAAGGGAAGTGGACCATGCCGAATGAAAGGAGGGTCGCCCGCAAGGTAACCGCTCTTCCGACTTCTGACGGAGCGGGGGTGAACCTGAAACGCAGCATAGGTATTCCAGCTTTGGACCACTTAGACCCGTTTCTACTACTCGACAATATCGAATCGGATGCCGCAGAGGACTATATAGCTGGTTTTCCTGAACATCCGCACCGAGGTTTTGAGACAGTTACATATATGGTAGAGGGTCGGATGCATCATCGAGATAGTATGGGCAGCGAAGGACTCTTAAGCAGTGGCGGAGCCCAATGGATGACCGCCGGGCGTGGTGTGATTCACTCTGAGATGCCAGAACAAGAAGAAGGTCGTCTGCATGGTTTCCAGCTCTGGGTTAACTTACCTGCCGTGCGGAAAATGGTACCTGCTCGCTATCAGGACATCCAGCCTAATGCAATTCCAGAAATCGAGTCTAGCTACGGAAATGTACGAGTGATTGCTGGAGAATATAGTGGTGTGAAGGGGCCAATAAATGGTATTCACGTCAATCCCTTATTCATGGATGTAGCAGTGAAAGGAGGTGCAATTCCAACCATTTTCGTGCCTGCAAAGCATACCGCTTTTATCTATGTATTTTCTGGGGAAGTTGCTGTCGCTGGACATGCCGTGAATTCTGACACTTTGGCTATCTTAGGTGAAGGTGAGGCGATTAATCTTAGTGGTGACGGGCGTACTTTGGTTGTTGCAGGAGCACCAATTAGAGAATCTATAGCCCGACATGGACCAATTGTAATGAATACTGAGCAAGAACTGAGACAAGCTTTTAAAGACTTTAGATCCGGCAATTTTGTCTAACCATGCAATTCTATTGGGCTTAATCGCACCGAACAATGGCTGAGTTTGGGGTTTAGAAACCCAATATAAAGTCCAACATTGATCAGTTTTAGGATTTAATGGCAATAGCCGGATATTTTTCGGTAAGCAAATAAGCTATGCCATCTCGAGCTGCTGCCAAAATGTTTTTATGATAGAGACCAACAATAAAGTAGAGAGATTATAATTAACTGGTCAAAAATTCTCCGCAATGATTGCGAGAAGCGGAGAGGCTATGAGCCTTTAAGAGTGGTGATCCTAGCTGTTATGCTGCAATCAGATCAAATGCGATACTAATCCGTGTCTCATCGGTATGGAACGGGATAGTATGGTGATAGAAATAGGAAGGGAACAAAATCATCAAGCCCGGTTCCGGCTGGATCGTTCTGGTTTCGAAACGTGATTGGTTGTGGAAGTGGTCAGGTGGGCAACCGAAGGAGACCCACCCAGCTTGTTCCTCAATATCTTTGGCAACAATATCCGGAATTTTTATGTAATAAATGCCACTCAACCATGCAGCAGGATGGATGTGGGGAATTTGATGGCCTGCCGATTCCATAACCACGCCCCATACCGATAAGCTCATTTTATCCGGCCGCGCGTTATAAAATGGATGGATAGGATTTGTTTGACGACTAGCTTCATAACAGTCCACAGTCATCCATATTAGTTTCTCGAGATCGGCGAATGGTCCCTTTGGCTCGACCAGCAATTCACCAGAATGACTGCCGAGGCGTGTAGCGTGGCTCTGTGGCGCATAATTAAGTGTTGCGTGGGATTCGACGTGATTGCTCAAAGCAGCATTAAAAGTTTCAAGATCATCATAGTTAGCAGTAGGATTAATTTTTTGAATTTCGAGAAATCGATCGAAGTCAATGAGGGATCTAGCAGCGTCTGCATCCCCATTATCGCTATGTGCTATAGCTTTAAATGCTAGTAAGTTTGTATTTCCAGGATATTTATCAAGAAACGCATCGCAGACAGAAAGAGCTGCAATTGGATCCCCTTTCTGTAAATGAAGGTCGGCAAGATTTACGTGAGCCTGTGCAAAACTAGGGTCAATGGCAATGGTTTTTTCAAAAGCCTTGAGTGCCGCTTCTAACTTCCCCATCTGCTGTAGACCGTAGGCAATATTCATTGACGCCGCAGCATGTTTTGGTTCATTAGATAGAACCTGCTTATATGCTTTGATGGCTTCCTCGTGGCGCCCTGTTTCCTGCAGAGATAGCCCTAGGTTATAACGCGCTTCAGTGAGATCTGGCGCTACGGCAAGCGCCTGCTCGCACTTTTCAATAGCGCTTTTAAAATTTCCTAATTCGTGAAGCACTGCGGCAAGGTTGGTATTCGCTGCAGCCATGTTGGGGTCTTGCTTTAGTGCTGCCTCGAACGCGGACTGTGCTGCGTCCAAACGTTCCAATTTTTTGAGCGCATTTCCCAAACCCTGCCATGCGGAGGCATGTGTTGGGTTCTGTTCTAGAGTTTTTTCAAAGGCAAGAACAGCTCTGGAGGGTTGGCCATCCGCCTCCATTAAAAGGCCAAAATTGAAAAATGATTCCAAATAATTTTGGTCTATTTCCATAGCCTGCTCATACGCTTCTGCTGCATCCCCTTTGTAACCGAGGTGAGCAAGAACATTGCCCAAATTAGTATGAGCTTCAGCATTGTGGGGTGCGTGAAAAACAGCTTTCTTAAGCAGGTCTAGGGCTTCTTCCGCTAGTCCAGCCTGAAACGCCGAAATACCCGCAATATTCAGTGCTTTTGCATTTTTAGGGTCAACGGTTAATACCGCGCGGCACAAATCAAACGCCAGATATGGGTCGCCTTGTTCAAGAGCAGAAATGGCCTGAGGTAGCTTATTGGTCGAAGTGAGAAAATGCTTTTTCGGACTTAGTACTGCGCTATTGTCTGACAGATCAGACCGCAGGTTTGATCGTACTGATACTTTTAATCGCTCCTTAGGTTTCAAGCGGCGTTTCGGCTTTTTTGCACGTTGTTTATGTTTTTTGATCTTTTTCATGAGCTCAAATTAACCAATAGGCAGTGACGTTGACATCAGACCCCAGCCCCCTAATCAGTCGACCCCATGGCGCCAGGCGGTTTAGGTGCCTGTAATCCATTTTCAAATGTATGGTAGAAAACTTCCAGATTTTCCAAAAATAAGGCCTTACATATTTGCTCGACTACGCGCTCAAGAAGAAATTTAATGCCGTTAAGTCCTCCAAACATAGGCCCAGTGCTTAGGGTTGCAGCAGCACCAAGAAGGCTGATGCGATTGAGGACTGGGCATTGGCCAGCTTCCCTCTCTTGGAATTCACACGCAGCACCTAAATAAGGCTGACTAAGAAGCATCGTATTCTCCTCGCCTTGTGGAGGAGCGAAACGATCGCGCCAGCACAGTATATGGGGTGCCAGCAAATGCATTTCCGCCCGCCGTAGAATATCCATGTCGAACCCCGTGCCAAATATTACATAGTCGAAGTGGTAGTTGCTAATTGAAGTGTTTACAATAATATCAGCGCCATCCGTATGAGCAGTTGTCCAAGGCTCGCCCAAGCATAGTTTAAAATTTGACATTTCTAAAGCTCTCTCGACTGTATGGCGGGGGGGAGGTATTGGAGTTTTTATGATGGGCCTGATAAATCGCCAGCGATAGATATCCGGCAGATCGGCGAAGTGGCGCATAAAGCCGGCATTCTCTAGGCCTTTTTTAGCGCTAAGCCAGGGGAGCTCATGACGTCGGCAAAAAAGAGAGACTTTTGAGGCGTTATTCTCAACTGCCGTAATGGCGTTATCGAACGCGGATGCACCAGCCCCAAGTACACCGATATTTTTTCCGGCTAATTTCCTAAAGTCTATGTCGTCGGACGAATGTGCCCACCGGTCAGCAGGTAGATTAGAGACTAGATCCTTTGGAATGCTTGCGCCTCCATTTCCTATGAGACCGGTAGCGAGCACAAGTCGGCGCGTGAGTAGGATCGACTCGGCTTCGTCTTTCTGAATTGTTACGCGGACTAGGTTCGCATCTCCCCCTATTGACGTTACCTTTGTTTCATTGCTAACGGGGATTTTAAGAACACGTCGATACCATTCTAGATAGGACATCCATTCAAGGCGGGGAATTCGATCGAGCCCATCCCATGAGGCACGACCAAACTTTGCTTCCCAGTATGCCCGAACGGAGACGCTCGGGATGCCGAATTCAATTCCGGTGAGTTGTTTAGCAGTACGCAGAGTTTTCATTCGTGCAAAGGTTGTCCAAGGCCCCTCGCGTCCTGTAGATGCTTGATCGACTACGAGGATGTTTGTTACCTTCGATCGCAGTAATCCCCACGCTAAGCCTAATCCGTAGAGACCCCCACCAACAATCAAGACATCAAGAACGGGTTCGCTGTGTGGGCCCTTGGCCGGAGGTACCCACGGCTTATAATTGTGACTTAAAATGTCAAGTTCGTGACGCACTTGACCTTCAAGCCAAGTTAGACCGTGGGGACCCACGACATGTTTTTTTTGCATCTGTATCCGTCGATTTTGTGTTTCGTTAACTATTTGTCGTGCCAGACTTTATCGAATACGCGGAGCCAGTTTTCGCCCAGGACCTTGGTAATACGCGTTTCTTCCCAATTTCGCTTGACCATTTCAGCGGTCAAATTTGGAAATTCATCGATTCTCCGGATGCCTTTCGGTTTATTAATTTTGGCCGTCGCGAAACCGGTTAGAACCCGCGCGGTCCCCTTATCTCGGTTGGCCCATTCCTGCCATGGACCGGGCCGTGGTCGGTTGAGCGAGAAATCAGTGCCGATTGCAACGTGGTTTTCTCCTACTAGATCAACCATATAATCAATGACATCGACGACATCCTTGACCGTCGCTTCATTTCCCGCTGCCAGGCCTGGTGCGAATAGCGAAACACCAATCACACCACCTTTTGAGGCGCAATGCTTAAACAACTCGTTCGACTTATTTCGAGGTACATCTCTCAATGCGCGTGGCAGACAGTGGGTGATCGCGCAAGGTTTGGTTGACGAATCGATGGTTTCTGTTGCTGTCACTTCCCCTACATGGCTGAGGTCACAGAGAACGCCAACTCTATTCATTTCGGCTACCAGCTCTTTTCCGAATCCGGTTAGACCCGGGTCATTTTCTTCAAGATAACCCGCACCGGCATAATTTTGAGTATTGTATGTGAGTTGCATCACACCAACACCTAGGGCTTTAAAAATAGCAACGTAATCGAGCCGGTCTTCCAGTGGTGAGGTGTTCTGCCAGCCCATGATAATACCCAGTCTACCGCTTGTTTGAGCAGTATGGATGTCTCTAACACTTCGGATTGGCATCAATATATCCGTGTGCGTCTCATATAGGCGGTTCCAAGTTGTAACCATTTCGATGCCACCAGTAAAATTTTCCCAAAGTACCGCGGCGTGGTTAATTACTGTGACACCACCACGCAGGGCCTCCTCGATTAATGGGCGATCAAAATCGCAGCATTGTAGGCCATCGATCACTAGTGCACGTTCATGTATTGCTGCTGAATTTGCCATAAAGCCGTTATCCTTTTATCCGCCGCTTCAAAGGTTTTTATTAATCGCGCGTTCTAAAAAACCCAATCTATCCTGCCCCCAAAAGAGTTCGCCAGCATAAACGTATGTAGGAGTACCGAAAATGCCAATGCGTTCTGCTGTCGCGAGGTTTTCTTCCCAAAGGGCTTTAATGTCTTTATTGAGAGGCTCCGCAATTAATGCGGTTCCTGCTTCTCCCAATGTTTTTTTAGCTAAGGCACGCAAGGTGTTTAGATTAGCTATATCAAGGTCGTCTATCCATAAGGCTCTCTGGACAGCCAAGGAAAAAGCTCGCGCATCCAACCCGTCGCGTTGAGCTGCTATTATAGCTCCGGCCGCAATCTCAATAGTTCGGCAAGGATAGTACTTAGGTCTTGCATTAACTGGAATTCCAAGATGGTGGGACCACCGCTGTAATTCTACGGCATGATAATCTTGGCGTGGTTGGGGACGAGTACGCAAAGGAATGCCGCCATTTTGTTTGATGACCCGAATAGGACGAAGAATAAGTTTGCATTGAGAACGGTCGGCCAAGTCATAAAGTCGCTGTGCGCCCATATATGCCCATGGGGAAGAAGGTCCGTAAAAGGCTTGGATCGTCTCTGTATAGGTCATTTTAGCGCCGTTGTAGACATTTTGTAATCGTACATATTGTGAGCTGCTTAACTCTCATTTGTGCCGTATATATTGTCAGCTTTTTTCGTACTTTTTCTTTCGTAATATAATAGATAAAGGCCACATGCGAAAATCACGGTGCCTCCGAGAATGGTCCAATGGTCGGGCGTTTCGAAAAACAGGAGGTATCCAATCAGGCCGGCCCAAACAAGTCGCATATAGTCGAATGGCAAAAGCGCTGTAACGTCAGCTACTTTACAAGCCTCAGCAAGACAAATATGGGCTATTGTCCCAAAGGTGCCAAGTAGAAATAACCAGAAAAGATCCCAAATTGTGGGTGTTGACCAATAAAAGATCGCTATTACTAACACAATAGGGGTAGCAATTACGTTTTGGTAGATAGTGATGGTAACACTAGATTCTTTCTCTGCCAAAATTTTCACTAGAATGATATTTGCAGCAAAGAAAACCGCACTTATTAGTGCTGCAGTGGTGCCTATATCTAGGCGCCCGATACCGGGCTGAATGACAATGCAAACGCCAGAAAAACCTATAAAAAGAGTGATAATCCGGCCTACGCTGAGTCTTTCTTTAAGAATTAGTACCGCGGCGAGAGTTGTGAACAAAGGTGCGGTAAACTGCACAGCGGTTACCTTCGCTAGTGGTGCCAGGGTGATAGCAAGAAAAGCTAATAGCCCTTGGCAAGCTTGTACAGTTCCTCGAGCCACATGCAAGTTAAGATTAGTGGTATGAAGTGACGCGAATCCATCGCGAAAAAAAACTGGAAGCAAAACTAAAAGACCAAATAGATGGCGAAAGAATGCTGCTTCAAATGGGTGAATGGTGTCGGAAACAAGTCGGATGCAGGCGTGCATCCCTGCAAAAGCTAAGGTTGAGACTAGCATCAAGCTAATGCCCAATAATGTATTCTTGTACTGGCGTTCGTTATTAAGCTGCAGTTTATCTAAAGGCATAGCGTATTAGGTGCCTTAATCTATGGATTTGCCTAGTGTACTTTTTGTGATAGAATTGTACATTAATTCTAGTCGCAACGCCCTAATTAAGTCACATGGGACTAAGCGATTTTTGTTTAGAAAAAATGGGGGCCTCTGAGAGTAGTTTATCCGGTGCGTATTATAATCGGTTGAGCTAAAGCCTGGCGGATCATATTATGACTATCCCAATACGCAGATTAAGTGGAGCGCTTGGAGCTGAAATACTAGAATTTGATCCAGCTAAAACTTTGGATGCATCGATAGTGGCAGAATTGCGGGAAATTTGGCTGGAGCACTCAATTTTGCTCTTTCGCGATGTTGACTGGACCCCGGCACAACATATTGCCTTCACAAGACACTTTGGAAAACTGCACATCATGCCACGTATTGGAACCGAGGTTCCTGTAAATCTTAAACAATACCCTGAAATATTTGTGGTCTCGAATGTTGAGAGCAACGGAAAGCCAGTTGGTATCAAACGTGCGGGTTGGGGTTGGCACAGTGACGGCGAGGATAAACGGATACCTAATATGGGATCTATGCTCTATGGTGTAGAAACTCCTAAGGTCGGTGGGGAGACTAGTTTTGCCAGCACCTACAAGGCTTACGAGGCGCTATCAAAATCGACTAAAGCTCTGATAAAAGGTAAACGCGCTCGCTTCAGTCGGGTCGATATGCATCAAATTAATTATCCTAATCTTCCACCTCTTACAGAAACGGAAAAATTAGAACGCCCTGACGTATGGCATCCAATTGTTCGCACTCATCCTGAAACTTTGCGCAATTGTCTCTATATTGGCCGATGGGCTGTCGAGATAGAAGATATGCCGCAGGAAGAAGGTAAAAAACTTATAAAAGATCTTACAAATCATATCTCTAACGCAAATTTTACTTACACCCATAAATGGTCCCCCGGTGATGTCGTACTCTGGGATAATCGTTGCACCCAGCATTGCGCAATACCTTATGATGATAGTCTAGAATCACGTCATATGTTGCGTACTACGTTGGAAGGGGACATACCGTTCTATCTTGCATCGGATGGACAGCGGATTGAGAGTGCCCTCGTTTAATGATCTTTAATACAGGAAACTATCTTTATATTTTTAGGCTATTATTATGACCCAGCAATCTGAGCTATCTCAAGCAACTTTTGAAGCGGTTTCAGAGCCCGATTTAATTGCCCTTGCGCAGAGAATGATCCGTATCCCCAGTTTTTTCTTTGAGGAGCAAGATGTTGCTGATGATCTGGCAGGCTACCTTTCAGAATCGGGTTTTGACGTCAATATGATGACTGTTGAACATCCATGGGAGGAGGGACGGGTTACGCGTCAACCGATTGCTACGCTCAAAGGAACCGGCGGCGGTAAGACGCTCATGCTTAATGGCCACATGGATACCAATGTGATGATGTCGGGATGGACTGTTGACCCTTATGAAGGGCTTCTTGAGGATGGTTGGCTTTGGGGTCTAGGAGCACAAGACGATAAAGGAGGACTGGCTGCTGCAATAACAGGAATTCGCGCAATTATTGACCAGGGTATCAGACTTGCAGGTGATATTATCATTTGTCCAGTGGCTGCACATAAGTTGGGTGGCACTGGAACAAGAACGGCTCTTCGTAAGGGCGTTACGGCTGATTATTGTATAAATATAGAGCATGCCGCTAACACGATCGGTACCGTTTGTAATGGTTCGGTGCGGGTTAAAATCACGACGACGACACCCGGATTATTTTTCCGTTTCACAGAGGGTGCGCGTTCCAAATACACCAATGCTATTGAACAACAGGCAGCACTAATTCGACATTTTGGTCAGAGCTTAACAAATAGGCTTCCTAATAACTGGTTAACTCACACACCACACCCAGAGCTAGCCGATTTCCCCATGATTAGATACGATACTATTCACAAGGAGCATTACGGGAGGGAGTGCGATTTAATGTTTCAAGTTCGTACAATTCCAGGAATGACCCTCGAATCCGTTATTGGCGATGTTGAAAGGGTGATGTCAGAAATTAAAGATATTCCAAACTTAGAGTATAAGCTGACAATCCCAGCGAATGGTCCAGACGACCCCTACCATATGGAACCGATGGAGATAGCGCACGACAACCCATTGGTTGTTGCTCTTGCTGAAGGTCAGACATTGGCATCAGGTAAAAGTGCACAACTTGGTAGTGTCGAGCGGATTGGAAATTATGGTGATGGTAATGTTTTAGCGGCTGCCGGCATTCCTTCCGTTCAATATGGGCCTGGTGATATAAAAGTATATTCTGAGTGGCCGGCACCTGATGAGAGGGTCCAGGTGAGTGAGCTGATGGTGACGGCACGTGCGGTAGCTCACACGGCGCTTCAAATCTGCGTTTAGATGTTTAATTAAATTCGTCCTAATTTGGAGAACCTCAAGCCATGTTAACGCGTTCCGAACTGGGGAATCTAGAAGCTAGAGCGGTTCGCCAAATTATCCGTGAGGGTGGTTGGACTGGGACCAGCAAGCGCTTGGCCCTTGGTCGTGAACAGGCAAATATTGTTATTTTACGCGAAGAGTACGCCCTTGATTTTTTTCGATTTTGTCACCGAAATCCTAAGCCTTTGTTCTTAATTGAGGTAACTGATACCGGGGACCCGGAACCGAAAATTTGTGCGCCGGGAGCAGATCTTCGGACGGATTTGCCCGCTTATCGTTTGTATAGAGATGGCGAAGCAGTGGAGGACCTAACCGATATAAAGCACCTGTGGCGCGATGATCATGTCGCTTTTTTAACAGGGTGTAATTTATCAGTAGACCAGGTGATGATTGAAAACCGGATACCGCTACCTCACTTAATAGACGATGAAGCTTGGCCTTCGCAATATATTTCAAATATTTCGTGTCAGCCGGCAGGGATCTTTAAAGGCCCACAAGTTGTTAGCATGCGGCCAATTCCTGAAAAACTGCTGATTAAAGTGATAGAGATTACCAGCCGCTATCCACGTTCGCATGGGGCGCCGCTTCATGTAGGGGATCCATTTGCTATTGGTATCGATGATCTAAATGAGGTGGATTGGGGTAAGCTGAATAAAATTGGTGAAGGGTTTTTACCAGTATTTTGGGCTTGTGGTATTACAGCACAGGCTGTGGCTTGTGAAATAAAGATTCCAGAAATGATCACCCATAAGCCAGGTCATATGTTTGTCACAGATATTGCTGTAGCAGATCCAACGAAATAACCTTAGAGCGGACCGGAGTCAGTCTCCATAACGCTAGCTTCTAGCTGTTCGAAATCTATCGTCCGAGCTTCCATGCCTTCAAATTCGGCAGGCGACATGCTCCTGCGGTTGACGGTTAGATTGAAAACGTCGAACCGGTTGTAGTAGCCAACAACATCGTGAAACTGCTTGGGTACCACACATTCCTCAAGGTCAATAGTTTCGATTAGCAATTGATCGTTGTCAGCCCTAGCTTCTGCAATCGGCAAGCCATTGGGACCTATGATCATCGAGACACCCTTGGGCGATTCTTTAATAATGCGGAGAGCCTCATCCCCGAACTCCCCCAAGACATTGAATGCCGTATGATCTACGCGTGCAGCTGCCACGAGGTTGAATACTTTGGCCTCAAACGAGTGTGCACCGGCTCGGATGCGGATGGCAGATGCCAAGTCATAGCGGTCGTTGGCCGAAGGTTCATGAGTTGGCCAGATGGGAGGGTAGCTGGAGATATGGATCTGTTCACCCTGTGCGATCATGGCATAGCGGGCTAGCGGATTTGTATTCTCTCCGCAAATTAGTGCACCTATACGTCCGATAGCCGTTTCTGATACCATTAGCCCGGCGCCATCGCCATTAGCCCAGATCATCTTCTCGAAGAATGTTGGGACCAATTTCCGGTGATGGTTAAGGATCGAACCGTCAGACCCAATCAAAAGATTACTATTCCAAAGGCAGCCTACGCTATGATCCGTGGCTTCGGAAATACCTAAAGATACTATCACTCCCACATCTCTTGCAGCGGCACAGATCTTTAAAATTTCTGGCCCCGGAACACGTAAGGATTGGGCAGCGAACCTTTTGAATAGTCCATGATTATAAATGGGTGCGGAAATTGCTGGCCATAGAGGAAACCCCGGTATGAAGCTTTCGGGAAAGACGATAATCTCTACGTCTTTTTCTGCTGCCCGAGCAATATATTCGATAGTTTTTTCGACTGTCGCTTGCGCATCCATATACACGGGTGTTAAGTGAGCGGCGGCCACAGTAACTTTCTGGCTCATGGTTTGTTCTTTCTATTAGGAAGACAAGGGGCCGGTGCAAATTGAACCGGCCCCGGAAGTATCTATAATGCGTACTTGCGAAAGTCGTAGCGCGGTGGAAGCTTCGCTTCCAAATCCGCCCTGGGTATTCGCTTCTTGATGACGAACTTAGAATCTTCCACTCTACTCATATAGCAGTCGATCATACCGCTGTGATCTTCTGCACGCAGTTCCTTCGAGCCTTGTGGATGGGCCAGCGAGTTCTCCATCTTAAGGCCTTCCAGGGCTTCAATGACCCCTTGAGTGTCTTTCTGGCTTTTCCAGCCTGACGTTTCAATTGCCTTTTTGAGCACAAAGAAATTTTCATAGCTTTGCCAGCAGTGGCTTTTAGCCATGACCTTATTTGAGCCCTTTTCCTTGGCATACACGTCATCCACGTTCATCAATTCGTTAAATTTTTTGTGATATTCGTCATTTTTGAATTCCAAGGGTCGGGGGAAATTCTCAAGGAAGTAAACGCCTTCCGTTGCTCCGCCGATATCACGTGGGTCAATTGCTTCAATGGTTCCTGAAACGGAATACATCTTCATCTTTTCGTCCAAGCGCATGGACTTCTGCTGGGTGTAGAACGCCACCGAAAGGGCACCAAAGAAAACTGAAAAAAGAACCTCGGTCTCTTTCGGTATACGAGCTAGATAAGGAACAATATCCTTGGTGCCCAATGGCACGGCTATGGGATCATTGACTTTACCTCCAGCGGCCTCGATAAGCTTTCGGTGTTCCCGGTGATGGCTATGGCCCCAGGCGTAATCGGGGAAAATCATAGTCCAATTCTTCCCAAGATTTTGCATGGCCCAAGGCACACCCGCTGCGGCTAGAGCATAGGTATCTGTTCCGGTTCTGAAGCTGTAGCGCGATCCCTTGCTGCCCGTCGCTTCCGTCGCTTCGCCAGCCGAAAAATACGGTGTTTTTAATTCCGTTGCGATTGGGATTGAGGCTAACATTATACCTGAATGTACCGAGCCTACTATGAAGGATGCTTTTTGACGCTGAATCAGAGAGCGAAGCTTACGCGCCCCTGCTGCTGGGTTGGATTCTGTATCTCCCACAGCCATTTCGAGTTTGCGCCCAGCGATCCCGCCGCCGTCGTTAATCAATTTGACAGCAGCCTTAGCACATTTGTCATGCCAATATCCCCAGGACGAAAATCCGCCGGTCAATTCACATTGATGACCAATGACGATGGGGCCTGAAGCGTCCGCACGGTGAATGATGCCGAAATAGGCACCTGCGGCGGCGGCACCTCCGGCGAGAGTGGTTTGCATAAATGACCGGCGTGTGTAGCCTGTCTTAGTATTACGGCTTGGTTGTTTTGTCTTGGGGTCTTTAGTCATTGTCTTGCCTCCTACTAGGGTTAGGGTGAGTGGGTCCCGCCTTTCTTGGCGGTTATTTAGACGGATACGCCAAGATATCGGTATAGCGTCTCCTTATCTTCTTGAAGTTCATCTGTCGCCGCTTCGTGGACGATGGCGCCTTTTTCCATTAAGTAAATGCGCGAACAAAGTTTTAGTGCTGTCTTGATGTTTTGCTCTACCAACAAGATGGAGACACCTGTCTTGTTTACAGCGGCAATCTCTTTGCGGATGTCTTGGACAAGGATCGGCATAATGCCCTCGGTAGGCTCGTCTAGAATTAGAAGCTTTGGTTTTAAGATGAGACACCGAGCAATGGCAAGCATCTGCTGTTCTCCACCCGATAGCGTGCCACCCGATTGACCGGCTCGCTCTTTTAATCGCGGAAACCGTGCAAAAACGTGTTCAAGTGTTTCTGCCTCGGGCGCCTTAGCGAGACCGATTTCAAGATTCTCCTTTACACTGAGTGACGGGAATATACCTCGACCTTGAGGCACGTAGCCTATGCCTTCTCCCGCAATTTTGTGGGCTGGAATTTTGTTCAAGTGCGTTCCATTGAAGGCGATATTCCCAGCCGTCGCTGGAACTAGTCCCATGATGGTCTTGAGAGCTGTAGTCTTGCCAACACCATTACGGCCCAGCAGACCGATGGCCTCCCCATCGTTGACTTTCAGGGAACAACCATGCAGGACGTGCACCTTGCCGTAATGTGCTTGGACGTTTGACAGCTCAAGCATCATCATCTCCTAAGTAGGCGGCGCGGACCGCGACATTACTGGCAATTTCCTTTGGCGTACCGCGGGCCAGAATTTGGCCTAAATTCATGACGATTATGTCTTCGGAAATATCGAATACCACTTCGATGTCGTGCTCAATGATCACGATATCGATCCGCTTAGCGAGTTCTTGGATTTTCGCGACAGTCTGTTCAGTTTCTGCTGGGCCCATGCCGCAAATGGGTTCATCCAACAAAAGTAGTTTCGGTTCCGTCGCGAGTGCCAAACCAATCTCTAACAAAGCGATGTCGCCGTAGGACAGATTAGACGCCTCTTGATTGGCAAGTGCCGACAAACCGAGCTCCTCGCAAATCCGGTCAGCCGTTTCATTGGCTCGCTTTGATTTGCTAGCCCGCTGAAACGGCTTGAACACACCATCCCTGGATTGTGCCGCGATCCATAAATTTTCACGAACGGTCATGCCGTTGAATACACTTTTGATTTGCAGCGTGCGCGCTAACCCAAGCCTACTGATTTCATGCGCCGACTTTCGGGTGATATCTTGGCCCTGGAATTTTAATTGGCCCGCAGATGCGGGAAGGATCCCCGTAATAACGTTGAACAGTGTCGTTTTTCCCGCTCCATTGGGACCAATAATTGCCGTCAGCTTACCACTTTCGACCGCTGCATTCACACTATCTAATGCTACTAAGCCACCAAAGTGTT
Organism: Magnetovibrio sp.; assembly: GCA_002721825.1. GTDB lineage: Bacteria > Pseudomonadota > Alphaproteobacteria > Rhodospirillales > Casp-alpha2 > TMED8. The sequence continues at coordinate 18,522 of PBLS01000059.1, read as the reverse complement.
TTTCCACATTTGTAATTTCTAGGACGGGTATGTCTGTCATAGCTTCGTTTCTTCGCTACTGTCCAACGTGCCGTCATTCCGGCTAGCTAACCGATTGACCAATCCATGCCAAAGTCCTCCCAAGCCCCTGGGCGCAAAAATGACGACAATGATTACGATGCTCCCTACCAACAAAAGGTAGTGCTCCCACACATGAGAGAGCTCTTCGCGTAAAATTATCAGGAGTGATGTCCCAACCACTGGCCCCAGTAATGTGCCAACTCCACCAATGATTGCCCAGACCACTGCTTCGCCAGACACGTGATAAAACATATAGCTGGCTGATGCATAGCGTCCAAAAAAGGCGAACAGCGATCCTGCCACCCCGGCGATGAACCCTGCACAGATAAATGCCGTCAAGCGGACAAGATAGACGTTGAGACCAATCAAGGAAGCCCGCATATCATTTTCCTTGACCGTACGGAACGCACGACCTAATGGACTCCGTAATACGATAGCCAAAAGCGTGTAACAGAGCCCCACTGTAAGGGCGATAAAGTAGTACTGGATCGTTGTGTTGGTCAGGGAGAGCTTGACGTCTTCACCGAAAGTAAAAATGGGTGGCATGGAAAAGGGTAGTCCATCATCTCCGCCGGTCAACGGTTTCCATGATAGGGCGGTGAAATAGAAGATCAGGGAAAAGACCACGGTGATGATGGCGAAATAGTGCCATGTGAGGCGTACGGCAAAAACGCCAGCAACTGCTGCCATTGCGGTTGCGAGAAATGTGCCGAACCCAAATGCCGGCCAGAAGCCTAAGCCCATTTTCGCGATACCGATGGCGACGCCGTACATACCCATGCCAAAAAAGAGCGCTTGGCCGAATGACAGAAGTCCGACATAACCGAACAGCAGATTGACGCTCGCGGCCAACAGTGACCAAATCAGCATCTCTGAATAGATATCGACCCAGAAGCTGTCCACAAACAGGGGTAACACCCAGGGTGCAGCCACGGTGAATACGATCAAAGCGATTATGCCCAGTTGATGGACCTTGGTTGGCGTCATCGCGTTGCCCCCGCAAAAATGCCGTGAGGCCGGATCAGCAACACGATACTCATTAAACAAAGTGAGCCAATGCGAGCAATGGTTGGATCAAAAAAACTCGCCATCACGCCTTCGAAAAAAGCTAGCATGACGGCAGCTGCCACCGTACCTTCAAGGTTGCCCAATCCACCGATAATCACCGCCATGAAGCAGAACGGTAGTATGTCCACGCCGCCTTGGAAGTCGACAGTAGTGATAGGAGCAGCAACTACGCCACCCAACGCCGCCATCGCAAACCCGATCGCAAAAGTGACCATGTAGATCTTACGAGCTGGGATGCCCATAGCCGTAGCCATTTCTGGATCGAATCTCACGGCCCGCATCCAGGTGCCAAATTTTGTCCGATGTAGGAAGCCGAAAAATAGAGCGATCGCGAAAATTGATACGGCCGCAGCGAACAGGCGATAAATTTCGTATTCCAGGCCAAACATAGGGATAGTTCCCGTAATTGGCGGAACTAGCCGTGTCGGCGCTGCACCATAGGTTGCACGTACACTTTCTTGGAGGATAATAGAGAGGCCGAACGTTGCAACAATGGAAAGGGCCGCCGCGTTCTTTATCGGTTGAATTACGGAATATTCGATTAAAGCACCAATGCCAAAACCGATTATAGGAACAATAAAAAAAGCAAGCCAGTAATTACCGGTCGTCTGCAGAACGAACCAGGCTAGTACAGTGCCTACCATGAAGAAATCACCGTGGGCAATATTGATGATGTCGAGAAGGCCAAAAATGATGGATAGGCCAAGAGCAATCAGGGCGATGATCAATCCCCAGACAATGCCGTTCATCCCCAATGCGATAACAACATCCATATTATACTCGGCTCTGGTTCCCTTGGTATTTATATTTCACAAACTACTTTGGCTTGATTTTGCCCAAACGGCAACAACCCCATCGTAAGCGGTAATGGTGCTATGCATGATATTAATCGTCCTGTACGGACCGATTGACTTGGATGCCCGTCTGGTAACTCCACTGCTAAATATGTGTTACAAGGCCTAGTTCTTCGGTAGGTAATCAAAATCGTTTATCCAATTCTAGTCCAACGTGTGCAAAAGTTAGCTGCTAAAGCGACAGTATTTTTTATCTTTGTAGTCGCTACACAAATGGAAAGTCCTCTAGCCATGGGCTTTGAGAGCCGCAGCAGCCTTTTTTACTGCGATTAGACGGGATTGTTGTCTTGCCTCGGCGGCATCCCTGGCAGCCTGCTCAATTTTGGCTCCAGCTGTTTCTGGAGAGCCGCAATCGAAGGGTGGACTGGGATTATATTCCATACCCAATTGGACGGCTTTTGCGACAGTCTCGCCGAAAATTTTGGCAGCAACTGTCAAGCCAAAGTCAATCCCCGCCGTCACGCCTCCACCCGAAATATAATTCCCATCAATGACCACCCGAGACGGGTCAGGAATTGCACCAAATTCGGACAGCATTTCGCGTGACATCCAATGACATGCGGCACGCTTGCCTTTCAGCAGGCCCGCTGCAGCAAGAACCAGTGAACCTGTACAGACTGACGTTACGTATTTAACCTGGAACGCTTTGCTGCGAAGGAAATCCAGTGTGTGGGGGTCGTTCATCAATGGGTTCATTCCTCCACCACCTGGAACACAGATGACATCTAATTCAGGGCATGTCTCAAATGTCACCTCGGGCAAAATGCGCATACCCCCAGCAACAGTGACTGGCTCTAGGTCCTTCCAGATAAGTTTTACTTCTGTATCTGGAAGCTTGGTGAAAACTTCGTACGGTCCCGTCATGTCCAACTGCATGATTTCGGGAAATATCAAAAAGCCAATTCGAAAAGTCATCTCAGTAACCCCATCTTCCTTTGTAAAAAACGCTATATCGGTAAATCGTACTTAAGATAGAGGCTAAATCGAACTGTCCGACAATAATTCGTTATTGCAAGTTGTGGACAAGTAATGCAATTCGTAAGTGCAACCGCTATCTATTGCTAGGCTGCGAGTTCAGAGAATGTTATTCGGCCTTCTCCCTACAGCAAACGAGTTTTTTCCTTCCTCAGCGCCTACCATATAAATCTGTGGCTGAGGGTATTTTACGCCAGCAGGAAAGTTAAGGAGGGCCCATAATGAGATTAGGCAACCAAAGAGTTAACGCTGGTATGTAAGTTATCATGATTAACACGATTGTTAAGGGAACTAGGAACGGCAGTACAGCTAAAGTTAGATGTTCAAAGGGGCGGCCAGTGATGCCAACCATTATATAAACTCCTACACCCATTGGCGGAGTGGCAAGTCCTAGTAATAAGGCATAGACAATAATCAATCCAAAATGTACGCGATCAATTCCAAAATGGTCTATAATTGGTAGCAAGACAGGAATTAGAATTAGCTTCGCTGGAACGCCTTCAACAACGCAACCAATTGCCAACAAAAATATAATAAGTAGACCAAGAAAAACATTCCGATCCTCTGTTACAAGTAGGACTGATTCAGCCATTGCTTGAGGAATTTGTTCGATGGCTAAGAGCCACCCCATTCCATGTGAAAAGCCAATTATCATCATGATCATGGCTGTAACTCGCATAGAATCGGTAATGGCTTTCCACAGGCGCTTTGCATCAAGGGTGCGGTATATAGCACCAAGTAAGATTGAATAGGCGCACGCGAGCACTCCTGCTTCAGTCGGCGTGGTGAATCCGAAAGTTATAGCACCAAGAATAATTCCCGGGGCGGCGAGTGCCGCAATACCATCAATAGCGTGTGACCCGACCTCAGAAAGTGAAGCTTTTGGTTCCCTGGGGAAGTCGCGTTTTGTTGCCAAGTATCGATTAAACATCATTAAAGAAATGCCGATTAAAAAGCCCGGAACAACACCACCGAGAAATAGGCGACCAATTGATGTATTCGCTAAAAAACCGTAAATGACCAGTGCTATAGATGGTGGAATAATTGGCCCAATTACTGCTGTTGCTACGGTAAGAGCACCCGCAAATTCAACCGGGTAACCCCGGTCTCGCATCGCTTTAACTTCCACGGTACCTAAGCCCGCAATATCTGCAACGGCCGAGCCGGAAATACCTGCAAAGATCATTGACGAGACAACATTTACCTGTGCTAAGCCGGCACGAAAATGTCCAACTAATTTTGTTGCAAAATTAAAGATTTTATCGGTCATGCCAACGGCATTCATCAAGTTTCCAGCTAAAATAAAAAATGGTACGGCCAACAGACCTGGGTTTTCCACTCCGTCGGCGACCATTCGTGGAACAATGTACAACTCGTTTGAAAACCCGCCGGCAATGACCGCAGCTAAAACCGCCATACCCATTGCAATTACGATAGGTACCCGCATGACGATAAGGGCCATAAATCCGAGGAAAAGTATCCAGGCCATCACGGGTCCTCTTGAAGCGTATCAATACTGGTAGTGAAACGGATCTCTGGTTCGCCACGAAACGCCTTACACGTGTCTAGCAACATGTTAACCATTACCAAAACGCATGACAAAAAAAGTGGAAAGGTCTGTACCCATCGATCCAACTCGACAATTTCGATTTCATCGCCTATCTGCTGTAGTAAGGTCTGCGGGCCATGCCAAAGCATAACACCCATCAATATGATGGTGATCAAGTTTACGAAATGTCTGGAAATTAATTGTCCGACTTGACCGAACCGGTCTACAAAAAAATCAACGGTGATATCGCCCCCTTGACGGTAGAGAACAAAAAAACCAAAAAACACCGACCAGCAAAAAAAGAATACTGTCCATGGAAAGACTAGCGCAATTCCTTTGTCAAATATGGCTCGGGATGAGATCTGCAACATATTAATTACTAGCATGATGATCAGACAAGTGTTTGCGAGCGAATGAAATATTCGCTCGCAAACACCTAATAGATATTCAGTTCTGTCGATTAACATGAGCCTTGTTCAAGTCTGGAATAGGTTAAAATCTCTATATTCCAGACTAGTGCCACACATTAACGCGTTGCTTCGACAGCTTCTAAGAAGCCTTTTGGTAATTTTCCGGCTTTCGCCTGCGCATCGTAAAACTCTTTCATGCGTTGGCGGAAAGGGCCCGTATCCATACCATCATTATAGGTAACACCTTTTGCCTTTAGGCGGTTAATAGAGGCCATTGTGTCTGCATCCAAAAGACCTTGCTCATATTGAGAAGCGCCGGCGTGAGCACGATCGACGGCATCACGAAGATCCGCTGGTAGGCTATTGTAAGCCTTGGCATTAACCATATAACCCACACTTTGTTCATATTCTCTGTGTGCTGTTATATGTGGAGCCTTTTCGTAGAAACGCATAGACTCTACCAATGCAGCTGGGCTGTTAACCGCTTCCACAATCCCCTTGCCGAGAGATTCATAGACTGAGGTCCAGCCAAGTACCCGAACTTCTGCTCCGAGATGTGTCCATGCTGCTCCCGCTAGTTTGTCTGGATGCATTCTGAGCTTAAGTCCCTGAATGTCCTTTATAGATTTTACAGGTTTCTTCGAAACTATTACGCGCCAGGAGCCCCGTGGAAAATCAACGTAATCACCAATCAGCGTAATACCACCTTTTTTCTCGACAGTTTTCACCCACCCTTTGACTAAATCAGTTTTCATAAACCGGAGCCAATGTGCGCGGTCTGCAAAAACGAATGGGGCGCTAATGAATTTCATGGCGGGTTCCCATTTACTCAAATAGGCAGCTGTCGAATTGTATATGTGGATGGTCCCAGCTTGCAGTTGGTCAACGACGGCGGCTTTCTTGCCTAACTGTTCAGAGGGAAATATTTTAACTTCCATCCGCCCGTTGGAATATTTTTTTACTAACTCTGCAAATTTTTGGTGGCCGCGACCTTCTAAACTGTCAGCAGGTTGTTCAGTACTTTGTCGCCATACAACCTCTGCGGCAGAGACAAAGTTTGTGGGGACACTGGCCGCGAATACGACAAATGCCAAAGCTCCAATACTTAAAAACCGAAAATCCATAGTTATCTCCTCACTAGAAGTTTCTTTTTGAATTAATTAAGGAGATTATGGACAAATTTGGGGCATCAAAACAAATTATAAATACTTATGTGGTTAGATAAGAAATACTTATGTCTATGTTTGCGTGCCTATAGGTAGCACGCGATGGAGCAAAGTAATCTCAGTAAAATATACGGTGTATCACTAAATTAGCCATAACTTACCACATTATACGTACGTCGTTTGGCATTCATCTTTATGCGTGAATGAATGGAACGACATTTGGAGGTTCTGCGAGAACCATATCACAAATCTTGTCCAGCGTCGTTCCAACGGGTGTAATATTTCGTGCTTCACATGATTTCATAATTGCTTCCATCGACTTGATGAGATTAGCACAGACCCGGTCATCTAGATTGGTGTGGTCATTATCATTATGGGTTATGAAGTTGATTGTAGGGATTGATGGTGCACGGTCGATCAACTGGTCGATTATATTGTCTGCTATTCGTGAATAATCCGCGTCTTGCCAGTCAGGCCGTAAATCCCAGTGGTTTGATGCCGTATTACCCTTTGCCGCTTCTGGAGAATTTGGGTCTATCTTTTGAAAATTACTGCCGATAGTTGCGGTCCGGGAAGAAAAGTCCACAGAAACAGGCATATTAGCAAACTCGAGGTCTCCGATAAGTTGTCTAAAAATTGGATGTGCTCGGTGAGGGTCCGGCTCGGCGCCGGTCCAAATAGCATTCATTCGCGGCCAAATTCGCCCGGGGAGTGAACAAGAGCCTCCGCGGAAACCAAGATCAACAAGTACTTGATACATAAAATCGTTTGCCGAAAAGGTTCCAGGACGAAAATACAGAGGTCTCCGGCCCATACCAGATTGCCACATTGAAATCGATTCGGAGAGAGCAGCCCGTATATCATTCTCGGATAAACCGCCAAAATGGGCTTTATATTTTCCATCTCTAAATTTCCACGCATGCAAATGCAAACAGTCAACACAGTGACCATTCTTTCCCAGTTCTATGAAAAGGTCGCCCTGGACTACTGTAACTTCGGGATGAATGAAAAAAGTCACAGGCAAGCCAAATTCGCCTGTTCTCGCAACATACCCACGAACAAATTTTTCACCATCTTCCCAATTATCTGGACCAGTGGCCGAAGGGTGTGTTGTCGACGTTGCGGGTTCCACGTCCATTGTTGCTACCACATAAATCTTATCCATTTTATCTCTCCCTAAAGCAGATTGTGTTTAATGCCAATCTGAGGTTATTAATCGCCTTTTTAAACCGTTTCTCATCACGTGTTCGATTAAGCGAGGTAACTACAAACTTGTTTTTCTCCCTTATTTTTATAATAAGGTAAATCGCCCTCAAGCGTAGTCCGCAGTAAATACCGCATGCCCTCTTCCCCATCGTAAGGGACGGCACAATGCTGCGTACACCTATTATCCCATAGAATGACGTCTCCAATTTTCCATTTGTGAATATAAATAAAGTCGTCTTTAGTTGTAAATGCAGTCAGTTCTTTAATTACGTCTCGTCCTTCGTCCGCTGGCATTCCCTCAATCTCTACCGCCCACCGACCAATGAAAAGACATTCCCGATTGGTTTCTGGATGGGTCCTGATGATCGGGTGCCACACATCTGGTCGCTCCAATTTTTCCTTTCGAGTAAGAGGGGGAAGGCTGGGATAATTAATAGAATGCATTGTGATGCGGCTGAAGCGCGCTCTTTTCCCAACTATATTTTTTTTTATTTCCTGTGGTAGGGCCTCACAAGATTTATACGTATTTGCAAAGCCCGTATCGCCTCCCTTGTTTGGCACATCGACTGCGTAGAGCATCGAGCCCATGTTTGGTATGTGTTTGTCCTCACCATCGCTGTGCCATCCCCAACCGGCAGCCTTAAAACCGATTGGCTTGCCATTTTTTTTGATATTCGAGACAATAAATATTTCTGGGTGTGTTGTTAAATTGGGCGGAAGGACAGAACTCAGTTGGGGCATAATATGTAATTTGCCGAAGTTTTTGGTAAAAGAGATCTGTTGCTCGGGCGTCCAATCAATATTGCGGAACAGCAAAATATTATTATCAAGCCATAAGCGGCGAATATCTTGGATTATTTTTTCGTCAATGGGTTTTGTTAGATTAAGCCCAAAAATTTCTACTCCAATTGGATCGCTTAAACGTTGACACTCAAATTTCATGTTCTCGCCAATCAAACAACAAATCAGCCTATTGGTCTTTATGACGCGCTGTAAATGGATAATATCTTGCAAGAGGATAATAAAGGAAAAAATAAGGTGTTAGGTATCGCATGAAGATTGTAATCAAAGTAGGGGATGCACGCGCGCAATGGTGGAAAGAGCATATGGCTTCGTTGTTGCCAGAAATGGAAATATTTTTACATACTGAGCCGATTGAAGAGGATGCCATCGAATTCGCCATTGTCTGGAAGCCGGACCCGGGATGGTTAAAAGCGTTCCCTAACCTTCGTTGTATAGTTTCTATAGGTGCTGGCATCGACCATATTTTGTGCGATCCTGAGCTACCTCCGAACATCCCAATAATTAGGACAACAGGTAACGACTTGACCCTCCGTATGCGGGAGTATGTGGCGCTTCATGTGTTGCGCCTGCATCGGAAGTTGTCAGTCCTTGAGGAAGCACAACAGGTTTGCGAGTGGCGCCAGATCGTTGAGCCTCCGGCACATAAGCGACGGGTTGGAATTATGGGGCTAGGCAACCTAGGAGCGGATTGCGCGCGAACATTGACTTCGATCGGTTTTGATGTGGTGGGCTGGGCACGATCGCTTAAAACCCTTGATGGCGTGACCTGCTTTGCGGGGAATGAGGATAGGAAGGCATTTTTGGAGAGTACAGAAATTTTAGTTTGCATGCTCCCATTAACAAATGAAACCGAGAACATTCTTAATTCTGAGCTATTCTCTACTCTCCCTGAGGGCGCATGCCTTATTAATGTTGCGCGCGGCGAGCACTTGGTTGAAGCAGATTTACTTTCCGCCATCAAAGTAGGTCAGATAGCTGCAGCTACGCTGGACGTGTTTCATGAGGAACCACTACCTGTTGATCATCCTTTTTGGAGCCATCCGGATATCTTAGTCACTCCGCATATAGCAAGCCTTATTGACCCCGTAGCAGGAGGGGAGCGCATAGCAAATAATCTTAGAAAATTTATAGCCGGGGATGTTGTGGATGACCTCATTCCACCAGGAAAGAATTACTGACTAAGCGCGCGGGACTGTTGCGTATTTAGCGGTCCCGAATTCAAAAGGTCCCTCGGGTATAGCGCCAGCGACAGGATTTGCCGGATCACTTATCCCATAAACTTTTGTATCTTCGGGGCTACGCCACACTCCTGATGGACAGGAATATAGTTTTGGGAATACTAAGTTCTGTGCGACTTCTACCTGAAACTTTTCGGAGAGAGTTACTATAGCATCTTCCCCTATAGAAGGGTCTACATGGATAGCATTGCTGTCATCAGCATCGATCCGCGGTAAATTAAACACCTCTTCTATTGACAGTTCATAATCAAGAAGGAGAGCAGAAATCTGCAAGGTGCAAGGAACAATGTGATTGGCCCCTGATGCCCCAACGGCAAAAAGCGCTCGGTCATCTCGAACACATATGGTTGGGCACATATTGGAAGCATTAATTCTTTTTCTTGGCGTCATTGAAGTGGGAAAATCAGGCCTCGGGTCAAAATAGGATACTGAATTATTCATTAGGATGCCGGTTTCAGGTAAAACAACTTTGGATCCGAAACGGTTTAAAAGAGTATACGTCAGGGAAACCATATTACCGTCTGCGTCTACAGCACTCATATGCGAGGTGCAATTAGCTTTGTCGATACGACCAAGTCGTTTTACGTGAGTTTTGAAAGCTTGGTTCAAGGCTTTTGCATAGGTAACGTAGGTATGTGCGCCAAAAGGTTTGCTTAGATCAAGATTGGCCTCAATATAATTTAATGCTTCATTCAGGCGTAACCCGCCACTAGTCTCTCCAGGCGTGTAAAGCTTTGCATCCCTGTGTATTCCAACGAGTGGTTCAATAAAAAGTGGTTCATAGGCGGCAAGATCGTCCGCGTTTATGCGACTTCCCCCCGCTTGTAAGTCAGCGACTATTTTATCGGCAGTTTTACCCCTATAAAATTCATTGGGACCATGTTTCGCCAACGCTATTAAAGTTTGTATTAATTTGGGAATGGGCAAGTAACGCTCGGGTTGTGGCGGAAAACCACTAGGTAAATACTGCTGAGCGGCAGCTGGAAATTTAGCCAATTCAGCGGATTCGAGAGCTATATGCATTGTTGCATGCCAATCAATTGGCACTCCGCGTTCCGCGAGCTGTATGACCGGTGACAAGACTTGATCCAAGTCGAACCGTCCATGGCGTTCCAAGGCTGCAGAAAGGCCTGCGACAGCTCCTGGAACCGTAATTGCTTTGTATCCTATAACGTTAGCGTTTTCCGCTACGCCTGGAAAACCCATAATTGCATCTGGAACGCTTGGGTCCAAAGGATAGTCGCTTAGATCGACTTTGCTTGGAAGCATGCCCTGAAAGTCTATGGCTATGGCGCGTTTTTCATTGGCCAGCCAAATAACCATATAGCCGCTTCCCCCTAATCCGCACATCCAAGGCTCTACCACATTTAATGCAAAAGCACAGCTGATAGCGGCATCGATGGCGTTTCCTCCCTTAAATAGAATATCTGCCCCGCAGGCCGCAGCCATCCAGTTTTGCGCGGCCACGACACCGCGTTCCGATGAAACTGATCGTTTTTTTATATCCCATTGTTCGACATTATCGTTCATGGTTTTCCTTTATAGCATTCTTTTTGTTGGCAACTCGGAGTAAACACTATGAAGGGATTACAAAGTGCTCAAGTAAAATCGAAAGCTTGTAAAAATCCGAGTGTATATTGCATGGGTTTTAAAGCGCTTGTAAAATTAGGTTGATATAGCATGAGAAGGAAACAAGTGATGGCCTATGTAATAAAAGATATGCCGAAACAAGTTGCACCAGCCTTGATTGACAAATGTTCGCAAACGGAAACAGCTACGGTTGGCCATATTCGACACATGGGATTTGCCCATCGAGGAATTCAGCACGCTCTGGGTCTCCGTGAGACAATAGCGGGTACGGCTGTGACACTTGCTATCCCCGGACAGGATTCAACCTTGCTTCACCATATAATTCAGTATTTGCGACCTAGCGATGTGCTCTGTATTGATAGGCTCGGTGATGATAAGCACGCGTGCTTAGGCGGTGGAGTCGCAGCCGCGATTGTTGCGACAGGCTGTGCTGGGGTTATTCTGGATGGACCTTGTACTGATATTCCTGAGATTGAACAGTATAACTTGTCGGTTTGGTGTCGTGGAACCGCGCCGATCACGACTAGGCTTTATGATATTGGGGGCAGCTTTAATGTACCCATTAGTATCGGTGGAAGCGTGGTTAATCCTGGGGATGTGGTGATTGCGGACTTTTCAGGAGTGTTGATAATGCCTGCGGATGAAGCGGAGGTAGATGTTGACTGGGCGCAGGCCAAACAAAGAGGTGAGCCGGATAGCCATGCACGGATGCTGGGGGGTGAACTCTTGGGGGATCTATCCGGAGCTAGCAAAAAAGTTACGAAGAAGATTGGTAGCTGAAAATGTAGCTATATGGTGTCGTATAACCATATTCGGAGACCAAAATTAAATTTTAGAAGCGGACAATAAAGTTTTTTATTTAATAGAGCTTAGCCTTGCGCTTTTTTCTATCGGTTCTCATCTTTGGAAACCCTATGCTTCCGCAGTCGGGTCTCACGATGGAGAATATAGAGCCCACTGGAGATCACGACGGAGACTCCAACCAATGTCTCAAGTTCTGGTATATCCCCAAATATAAGATAGCCGAGTACTATAGCCCACAGGACAGAGGTGTATTTAAACGGCGCAACTAGAGCTGCTTCGCAGAGGCGAAAGGCCTCCACGATCATGTAATGCGCAACTCCAGTAAGAAGTCCCGTGAGCAAAAAATAAAACCAATCTCTGATGACTACACTTTGCCAGGTGCCGAAGGGTGCGGTCACCAGACCACCAAGCGCTATAGCAATGGTCGAATAAAAAAGCAAAGATGCAGAGGTCTCAAAAACACTCATCTTACGCGTCAGGATATCTCGGAGGGCGCCGGTAAAACTCGCCGCTAGCGGAAACAATGCTGTCCATTGAAATACGGCACTTCCTGGCCGAAAGATTATCAAAATACCAATGAACCCAATAAGAACCCCAATCCACCGTCGCCAGCCAACACGTTCGCCCAACACGGGTGATGCCAGAGCTGTGATAAACAAAGGCCCCGCGAAGGCAATGGATATGGTATCAGCAAGGGGGAGGAAACGGAGACCGGTGACATATAAAAAAGTACCGCCTACCATGAGGCTGGATCGAAGTATATGGTAGCCGTAGTTCCGCGTAATTAAGGCATCTACGCCTCCGGCCTGCCGAACAAATATTAGGATTGGGATCAAACCAAATATCCCACGCAAAAACATTATTTGTCCGACCGGATAATCACTGGTTAGCCACTTTAATACGGAGTCGCTGGCCGTCATTAGAGCGCCACCAAGAACTAGGCAAAGAATACCTTTTAATGGTGTGATGGAGCCTAGTACCGCTTTCACCCGTCTCTATCCCGCGTCTCACCCTGATAGCTTGAAGGCAGGGTTTTCCTACCGGTGACCTGGTTACATAGATAAATACCAATTGTCACCATCCCCATTCCAAAAATTTGTTGACTGCTTATTACTTCGCCGAGAAAGATCCATGCAAAAATCGATGCAGCAACTGGTGCGGCCAAAAGGGTGACGGAGGAAAAGGAAGTAGCAAGATGAGCGAAGCTCCAAACGATCAAACCTTGTCCCAAGGCCTGGGAGACAACTCCAAGACCGATCATCAAAAACCACCCTTCCATGTTTGTTGGAACTAAAGTGTGTCCCGAAATGAGCGCTGTGATTAGTAGAAAGGGACAAGCAACTGATACAGTCCACAGATTGATCTCAGCACTTGTTGTACGTGACCGAATTCGGCTAGCGGTGAGAATAAAGCATGCGTAAAATATACCAGCAAGGACCCCCAGTCCATCACCCGCCAATCGGAACTTATTAAAATTTAAGCTTTGCTCCACCATGATAGCGGCCCCTAGCAATGCTATTAATCCACCTATTAGAAAGGCCCGACTTGGTTGCTCACGAAAGAAAACCCACGCACCAAGGACCACAAAAATTGGTTGGGCATTTAAAAATAAAATAGCATTCGCAACAGCAGTGAGTTGAATGGACCAATGAAGAGCTATCAAGTCTGCAGCGAAAAATAGCCCGCACAAAATTAGCAACCAGCGGTCCCGAGTGGAACGTTGTGGTGCGGCCACTCTGGTGATGCGTTTCTGAAAATAAAACCAAGCCCACAATACTGGTAGAGCCCAAGCCATTCGATGAAATGCAGATGCAAGTGCATCCAACTCGCTTAATCGGATGAAAACGGGATTGATCGCCGTAGCTGAAGCTCCAAGTAGCAATGCAGTAAGAGCAAAACTTTTCTTGTTTTGACCCAAATAGTCGAAACGTTTGGCATCAGAGTTCATTAATTTCCTAAGTTATAAGAGGTCACTAAGGATAGGTTTTAAAATAACGTTATTAGTCAGAGCCGGATCATTTTGATGATTATAAATGCCATTGTGCGGCAGGAGCGTCATAGGTTGAGATTTATTAGCTATGAGCCTTTTGATTTCAATATGTAAGAACTCCGTTAAGCGTCGGAAAGAACTAACTTTAGTCGGCTTGGATTAAAATTGTTGAGGGGGATTTGATCCTGTGGACACGATGACCCTACCGCAATAACATCCATCAATGCGCGTAAAATAATTTGATCGCCAGGTTTTGCCGGTGAGGTCCCAGTTCCATAGGTTCCATCCGCCTGGACCGGCGTTGGCTGAAAAAAGTTAAAAGGGTCGGGAAGGTATTCGTAAGGGATGGCTAAATCACGAGTTACCTCTTCAAGGTTTGTTCGGCAACTGCGGTGGTCCTCGATGCTGAAGTCCATGCGGTAACGCTCAGCATCACACGCGGGCAGACTAAAATCGTTGTAGCCTGTTGGGTCCTCGATAAGCTCAAATATAGGGCGGCGTAGAACGCTGTAGAGCGTATCGCCGGGTTTTAGATACATGCGTCGGGTAACTGAGCGCTGGTGGCTTGGCGATAAGGTTTCACGTATATTACTTCGGTTGAAAGCGAAAAAATCACAGACCTGCTTTCCATCGACGTTGACAATATGGAGAAGTTGTCCTGCATTAACGTCGATACGTCCAGCTCGCGCACCCTCAATCATTGTCTCATTCACGTTCGTCTCCCCTTCCGTGAAGCTAAGTAAAATTGTGAGCTTTACTGGGAATAGCCTTGCGACAGATCTTCCTCAATAAAAGACTTGGAACGCAGTTCAGGGTCTCCGTACCCTCCCCCTCCTGGCGTGCGCAGAAGAACTTGGTCGCCATTTTTCAATATGTGTTCTTTGCTTACATCGGTGGGAATACCATTAATTTCAACCGCCCCAATACCTCCTTCTTGTCCACCATCTAGACCTAACGCAGGAAACCGAGTCCTTTCGGTCATAAACATCGCCGTTAAGGGTCGGTCTGTTGTGCATTCAAACATAATTTCCTGCCCAAGGCCTCCTCGATGGCGTCCAAGACCACCAGAATTTGGATTTAGACGCTTAAAATGACAAAATAAAGGGCCGTTTCTCTCGGTTATTTCTATTGGGGTCGAGGAGATATTACTCGGCCATGAAAGACAGCTTTCACCATCTGCGGAGGAAGTTGCGCCCATTCCACCATTGTAAAAAAGGACGTTGGCAAATGTTTTTCCATTATCGTCAATTCCGGTTACGGTGAATACCCATAAAGGTGAACCAGCGCCTGACATTACTTTGCTGGGTATGATTTTCTGTAGTGCGCCAAATACAAGTACCGGTACATAATGACCGGTATTAGATCGCGCAACGACTGCCGCTGGGTAACGGGTATTGACCAAGTTGTCTTCCGGAGCAGTTACAGTAATAGGCCGAAACATCCCCTCGTTGTTCGGTGTATCTGGTAAAAGCGCACATTTGAGCGCATAGGCAGTCATGGCATACGTATAGGCGTAAACACAATTTACAGCCCGCGGTTGCGTTGGCGAGGTGCCTGTGAAATCGGCTGTAATCTCTTCTCCGAAGACAGTTAGCGCAATTTGAAAAAAATAGGGTTCTTCTCCACCATCAGTTTTAAAGCCAAACTCATAAGTACCATCTGGGAGCTCAGCTATCGCTGACCGCATGGCTTTTTCTGTGCGCTCAAATAGTTCGTCAGCAAAGCCATTTAGATGGTTGAGTTGATAATCGTCCAGCATTTTCAACAGTCCTCGGGCCATTAGTTCATTGGCCCCTACCTGAGCCCAGATGTCGCCGATAGTTTGATCTGGGGTCCGAACGTTTTGGCGAATTAACGTCACCAACGTTTCATCGGTTTCTCCAGCGCGGATTAGTTTCATCATTGGTATTTGTAGACCTTCTTCAAACACTTGTCTTGATTCTATCGCACGAAGGCGGCCACCAATATCTGGCACGTGGGAAGTAGTAGCTGAAAAAGCAATCAACTGGTCAGCGTAAAAAATAGGCTTAATAAGGCAGACGTCGCTTAGATGGCCCGTGCCAAGCCATGGATCATTAGTCACGAGGATGTCACCCGCGTGCATATTGTCAGTGCCAAACTTGTCTATGAAATGGCGTACGGTCTGTGGTAAAGCACCAACAAAAGACGGAATGCTACTGGAATTTTGGGCAACAGAAAATCCACGGGAATCCGTGAGCACGCAAGCGAAATCATTCGCTTCGTTGGATAGCGTTGAAAACGAAGTGCGAACTATAGCTTTGGCCGCTTCGTCTACAATAGATATTAAGCGTGTCCATATTACTTCCATCAATACGGCGTCGAATTTTTTGTTATCTGAAGTCATAGGTATACTCTTCTTTTGCTAATTGGTTTAGTCCTAATTATTTTCAATCCATTATTGTGACAATTAAATTACCCGTTACAGAAACATTGACCGTTGCATCAGGACCGGCGATAAAAGTCGATCCTTCTTCCTCGATTATTGCGGGGCCTTTGATGCGTTCTCCTACGGTTAAATAAGACCGGTCGTAGACTTTAGTTGTCACGTATTCACCGCTTTCAGGGAAATAGGCAGGACGCGCTCCTTTAACTGCTGAACTCGAGCTGTTTTGACGCCCTTTAAGCAAAACGGCGCTGTCGGGGACGAGGGCCTTTGCTGATATACGAATATTAAGAAAATCGACTGGAACAATGGGTGGCATGGCGCTAAATTTTTTGTGATATTCAGCTTCGAAGGCGGCGAGAAGTTCTTTCCGTTTAGTTTCTCCCTTTTTGCCTCCATATGGTCCTTCCGGGAGCGATACGACTAGATCGAAACCCTGCCCAGAAAAGCGACCGTCAGCCAAGCGCTGAAATTTAATCGCTTTTGGGTCTAATCCTGTTTCCGTAATAACTAGCGCTGCCTCTTCTTCCATTTGTCGGAATGCTTCTTCAAGCTCGTCGAGATCGCAGTTGTTGAGTTGCATGCCCACGGTGGTAACCTTATCGACTCTTCCTGGAGCAACAAGTAATCCTAAAGCTGATGCGACACCTGCTGCGCTTGGGCAAATGATTTTCTTTAGCCCGAGCTTACGGGCTACATAATAGGCGTGCACGGGGCCGGCTCCACCAGTGCACAATAAAGTAAAATCGCGTGGGTCGCGACCCCGTTCTGAAATGTGGACGCGTGCTGCACCTGCCATATTTTCGTTGACTACGTTGTGGATGCCCCAGGCTATTTCAGTTCTTTCCATACCGGTCTTTTTAGCAATAACATCGAGAGCTTTTTCGGCTAATTTTTTATCTGCAGTTAACATTCCACCGGCGAAATAATCAGGGTTTAAATAGCCGAGGACGAAATCCGCGTCGGTTACCGTTGCCTCTGTACCACCACGATTATATGCGGCTGGACCTGGCTCGGAACCAGAACTTCGGGGACCAACCTTGAGAAAACCTAGATGGTCGATGTCAGCGATTGAACCTCCGCCTGCGCCAATCTCAATTAATTCTATAGTGGATATGCTGATCGGAAGGCCGCTTCCTTCGACGAAACGTTCTTGGCGACCAGCTTCAAAACTATAAGCGGTTAGCGGCTCGCCATCGTCCACCAGGCTCAATTTTGCAGTAGTGCCACCCATGTCGAACGCCAAAAGGTTGCCATCGGCATCATCCCGACCAAAAAAGGCCCCGGCTAGCGCACCTGCCGCTGGTCCCGATTCAAGCATTTGGACAGGGGTGCGTTTTGCCTCTGTAACATTAGTAAGGCCGCCGGAGGAAATCATAAGATGCAAAGCAGGATCAATCTCTTTTTCATTTATTTTGTTGGCTAACGAATCAAGGTAGCTAGCTGCTAATGGCTTAATATAGGCGTTAGCTGCAGTGGTCGATGCCCGCTCATATTCCCTGATTTCAGGCGCCACATCACTTGAAGCGGTCAGACTAAGCTGAGGGTAGAGATCAGCAAGAAGTTCTATTGCTCTTTTTTCATGTATGGGATTGCTATATGCGTGAAGAAAAACCACGGCAATTGATGTTGCGCCATCGTTAACTAACGCTTTAGCTGCGGTTTCCACGCTGACTATATCGAGCTCTGTTTTTACGGCTCCATTAGCTGCTATCCGTTCGGTGGCCTCATGCCGGAGGATTCGTGGTATCAGTGGTTCTGGCTTGCGAATCTTTACATCATATAAGCTGTATTTTCGCTCTCGAGCAATTTCCAATGAATCGCCAAAGCCCTCGGTTGTAATAAGACCAGTTTTGGCACCCCGGCGTTCTATTAACGCATTACAGAAAAGCGTAGTCGCGTGAACCACTCTGGCAGTCTCTTTAGGGTTTAGGTGGCTAGACTTCACCAGTGCATCAATACCCTCCATGACAGCACGCGATGGATCATCGTAGGAAGTGAGAATTTTACGGTTGAATTGCCGTCCAGCAGAATGGTCATACGCAACAATATCCGTAAATGTTCCTCCTATATCAATTCCGAGTGAAAATTTTGCCAACGATATTCTCCTGTGTTTTTGCTTTTAACAACTTAAATAATTTCAGCCAATAATACGTTTATTTTCTCCGCGCTTAGCACGGTAAAAAATAAACGTGGTTATTAAAGTAAAGATTACGAACCCAGCGCTATCAGATTTCCACGAAGGTTGAATTAGCATTAGCGATGCAGATAGAAAAACTATGCGTTCCAACCTCGTGAGATCAACAAACAACCAGCCTATACATGCTGCGGAAAGTGCGAAAATACCCACCATTGCGGTGATAAAAACCCAGACAACCTCAATGGGTGGCGCTAAGCCAAGTAA
>PBLS01000058.1 GCA_002721825.1 Magnetovibrio sp. | reverse complement strand
TACCACCAACCAGCAACAGCACTACAGCAGCTATAATTATAATTAGCTTTTTGCCGCCCTTCTTTTCAGTTGACTCATCTTCTTCGCCATCTAGTTCTTTTTTATCTTCATCCGCCATTGAATAATTACCAGCTTTCTTCTAACGAAGAAATTAACCCAAAAAACCATCGGTTGCGTGCGAAAGCATAAATTCGGTTAGTTAACAACTCATTGAAATTCGATTCCACCGAGCAACTTTCCAACCATTTCACTATTGAAAGAGAAATCATTATTTCCCCCATATTTAACCAAAGGTTTCTACCTGTCTGCGAATCGCTACTCCCACATAGATTAACAAATCGAGCAGGGTACCGGCAACAATAGCCATACTAAACCATAAACAACATGCATTGGGTTAAATTAGTTCCAGAGGAAAAAGCTGCCTGGTAGGTGGTTAAAAAATAACACTTTGCAAAATATTCTCCTTTCCCATGATCATTATAGTCATTTGAAATACAACAAAAACTTGTTGGCATGAAAAATGCATAAAATTAGGTGGGACAATATGGTTTAATTAGGAAGGTGGGAAGATGGAAACGACATCGTATATAGCGCTATCACGACAGTCATCATTACGGCGTGAGCTTGATATCGTCGCTAACAACATCGCAAATATGAATACAGCGGGTTTCAAAGGCGAACGAATGCAATTCGTGGAACATCTAGTAAAAAGCCGAGGTGATCATAAAATTCTCGGTAATAAACTCTCATATGTTCGTGATATCTCAACCATTCGTGACCTAAATCACGGACCACTTGAAAAAACGGGGAATTCTCTTGATGTTGGAATTGCCGGTGATGGCTATTTCGTAATACAAACGGAATTTGGTGAACGTTACACTCGAAATGGTCGCTTCCAATTAGATGAGGGTGGCCAGTTAGTTACACAGAACGGGGATGCAGTTCTATCGGATGGAGGGCAGCCCTTTTTCTTTGCGCCAGGTGAAGCAAACATTTCCATCAGTCGTGATGGGACTATTTCGACTGTGAATGGAACCGTGGGCCGCCTTTCTATAGTCAATTTTGATAATCAACACCAACTCCGCCCCGACGTTAGTGGGCTGTATGCCTCTGAAACACAACCTAACCCTGTTGATGAACCAAATCTCGTACAAGGAGTTTTAGAAGGATCTAATGTTCAACCTATCGTTGAGATGTCTCGTTTGATTGAAGTACAACGAAAGTATGAAGGCGTTCGCAACTTTCTTGATAAAGAAGATGAACGATTGAGGAAGATGGTGAAGGATCTATCTGAAGTTGCATAGTATCAATCCTATAAAGTTTACGAAAAAACTATAATCAATTACGAAAAGAAAGGACGGAAAAATGAGATCACTTGATATTGCGGCCACAGGAATGTTGGCACAGCAAAGAAACGTCGAAGTTGTATCAAACAACTTGGCGAATATGAATACTACCGCTTTTCAACGCCGCCGTTCAGAGTTTCACGACCTTATATATCAAGATCTCAGACGGGTAGGAACTACCTCATCAGATGCCGGTACAATTATCCCAACTGGCGTACAGCTAGGTCTGGGCGTCAAGTTGGCCGCAGTATACAGGATTCACGAGCAAGGTAATCTTTCAGCAACTGACAATACCTTTGATTTAGCCGTCCAGGGAAAAGGGTTTTTTCAAATTACACTGCCGGATGGGACCTCCGCCTACACACGTGACGGAACCTTCCAACTTGACGCTAGCGGTCAGATGGTAACTCACGACGGTTATACTGTGCAGCCAGGAATTACGATACCCGCTAATGCCATCGATGTAACCATCAATAATTCAGGCGAAGTTTTAGTCAAAGTTGAAGGGCAAGTTGCACTGAGTAATGTAGGACAACTACAGATTTCCACATTCCTTAATGAACCAGGTCTAGAAGCAGTTGGAGATAACTTATTAAAAGAAACACCGGCCTCCGGCACACCAATAGCTGGCACACCAGGTAGTCCCGGGTTCGGTACTATATTGCAGGGTTTCTTAGAGACATCCAACGTCAACGCTGTAGAGGAAGTTTCTAACCTAATTTCTGCTCAACGGGCCTATGAAATGAACTCAAAGGTAATCCAAACTTCAGATGAAATGATGGGCACCTTAACAGCGCTCAGATAAGGGACTAAAATATGCGTAACATTTTAATTATCGTTATTATAATTTGGGCTACAACCTGCGTTTCAAAGGCCACCGAAGCCACGGCGAACCCACCAATTCAGGATGGGTTTGAAGTTGGCGGCAAAGTTACCCTTATCAAAAATGTGGAGGTCACCGAGCATCTTATCAGACTTGGTGATCTTTTTACAAATACTGGAAACAAGGAGCAAATTGAGGTCGCTTACGCTCCCGAGCCAGGTGAGCGGGTCAGTTTTGATGCCCGATGGCTATATCGGACTGCTCGTGCACACAAACTGCCTTGGCGTCCTCTCAGCAATCGCATTACAACCGTAGTAACTCGACAAAGCCATGTTATTGAGCGCCAGGAAATTAAGGAAATTGTTCTTTCTGCTCTTATAGAAAGGGGCGCTAATCCGAGTTCTGAAATCGTTCTCACTAATAAGATTCATCGATTTCATATTCCTAACGGCACACATGATTATGTAAATATTCACGAAATCTATTACAACAAACGTTCACAACGCTTTTCAGGGTCTATGGTCATACCAACCGGAAACGGGTCTAACAAGCTTGCTAGGGTCAGTGGCCGATTGTTCCTTACCCAAGAAGTCCCCGTATTGAATCGCCGCATAATGGCCGGCCAAATCATTAAAACCCAAGACATCACATGGGTAAAAGTTCGTGCCTCGCGTTTGCAATCCAACGTAATAATGTCCGAAATTGATCTTATACAGCACACGCCAAAGCGGGCTTTAAGGGCTGGATATCCAATTCGTATATCTGCGGTGCAAAGGCCAGTTTTAGTGCCAAAAAATAGCCTTGTGACAATAGTCCTTCATACCTCAAAAATGTTTCTCACTTCCACTGGTAAGGCTCTAGAGAATGGTTCGGACGGCGATGTCATAAAAATTGCTAATTCGCAGAGCAAAGCCATCATAGAAGCAGAGGTCATCGCAGCGGGTCGCGTTTCTGTTCGGCCATCGACCCAATTAGCCATAAACTGATAATATAGCGGATACGCTAACAGGAAAATGTCATGAAACTCCACATTTTAAGACGAATGAAATATCTTAATCACTTAATGAGCCATTTTGCTCTATTAATCCTAGTTATTCATATCTCTGGATGTAACACACTTACCCGTCTATCTGAGGTTGGTGATGGCCCGGAGTTATCGCAGATTAAGAATCCTATTGCGCACAAACGCTACCAACCTGTAAGCCTACCAATGCCGGCTCCACTCCAACCACAAGCCAATCCTAACTCACTTTGGCGCTCAGGAGCGCGGGCTTTCTTTAAAGATCATCGAGCAAAGGAAGTAGGCGATGTAGTTACAGTTAAAATGTCACTCAGTGATAGCGCAAAATTTGCAAACAAAACGTCACGTGCAAGGGAAGATACTGAAGATTTCGACATAAATGACCTGATCGGATTTGAAGATGAATTAACTAAGGTGCTACCGCAGGGAATCGATGCACCAGGCCAGATTGTAAATTTTGCCACCGACCATGATACAAAGGGCGACGGTGAAATTAATCGTTCAGAAACGCTTAGCCTAACATTTGCGGCGGTCGTAACGCAGATCTTACCGAACGGTTTCCTTGTAATAATGGGACGTCAAGAAGTTCGAGTGAACAATGAACTACGGGAATTGATGGTGACTGGCGTCGTCAGACCAAGCGATATTGATTCGGACAACACGGTTTCTCACGAAAAAATCGCAGAATTAAGAGTCGCTTATGGTGGGCGAGGTGCTCTCAGCAGCCTACAAACCCCACGTTGGGGAATGCAAATATGGGATATAGTTTTCCCATTTTAGATCGAAATGCATGAAACTAGTCGGCCGTCGCACTTGAGCGTCGGCAGCATTTGCTTGCCTGGATTATAAAACAGAAGAAAAAATGCAGGGGTAAACCCTCGGTAGCATTGGTAAGATAACGACAAAGAAAAACCAGGTTTAAAAATAAAAGCAGTAGGGGCTCTATTCAGGCAGTAACATCCACCGCAGAACCGCGGGTCTCTTGTTCAGATCCATTTAAAGGCAACCCCTGGTTCCCTTCAGCCGAGTTCTCTGTGCCATGCTCTGATTGCCCAAAAGTACCATCTTGAAAGCCCTGGCTATGACTCTCCTGGACTTTTTCGCGCGCTTGACGTTCCGCCAGCCGCGCCTGTTCAGAAGCCTGTTCAGCCTCTCGACGATCCTGGGCTACACGAAGCGCCTCTTCGAACTCTCGCTGCTGCTTGATCGCTACCTGAATAGCTACAGAACCGGCGTCCAAAGGCGCTTTAGTCGTCTTAACCTGGGTCGCTCCAATAAACATTCTGTCTACCTAATGACCTTACACTAAAAACAATACGCAGTTCACGTATTACACCACTAAATATACCAAACGGAACAAGGCAGTCAAGCTTTTTTTTATTTTAAAAATAATTAGCGAGCAATTACTTCCCATTTTTTCTATTATACCCTACTCTCCAGGACAGAAAACCCGCGACACATTAATCATCAATCATCACGATGCGTCCGCTCCATACGTTCGTGACGCTCTTGCGCCTCAAGACTTAGTGTCGCTATTGGTCGTGCCTCAAGCCGCGAAAGACTTATAGGATCATCAGTTTCTTCACAAAAACCGTAGGTACCACAGTCAATGCGTTCCAATGCATCATCGATCTTAATAATCAACTTACGTGCCCGATCACGCGTTCGCAATTCTAAAGAACGTTCGGTTTCTATAGAGGCGCGGTCCGCAATATCAGCTTCAACTATACCGCCTTCCTGCAATTGCTGAAGAGTAGAATTTGACTCCTGTACCAAATCTGTGCGCCAAACCATCAATTTTTGGCGAAAATACTCCACCATTTTTGGGTTCATAAACTCTTCATCTTTTCCCGGCTTGTAGTCCGGTGGTACAGTCACATTCATAGAAAAGTGGCCTCATTTAAATTCTAGCGCCGGGAATATATGTGTGGGACCCTGACCTCGCAAGCTGATTCTTAAGCAAAGCTGCAAGTTGCAAAAACTTGTTCAAATTACAGAAACTTATTTCACCGCCAACCCAGATGGTTTGATCGCTAATTTCTCACAATTATTAGCAACCACCACTACATAAAAATTATTTTCTCTAAAAATTCAGTAAATTGACTTTGATTAAGTGCCGCGCGCATATTTAGCTATCTCAACCTCTGCTCTCAACTCAATCTCAGCAAGAATTTCATCAAGAGCTGGATCTTTGCTTTTTTCACGCTTCTGGCGCATTCGCCGCGCTAACTCAGTTAACCTTTGTTTAGAAAAATGTCCTATAAGAATACCAAGTCTAATATCTTCGAGCCTATCAAGTAAATCGTCACCATATGTCATCAAACGCTGACGAAGGCGTCGTTCGTCAATCGTACTGTCGGAATTCTGTGCAGCTAGAATACCCTCAACCCCTGCACTTCCTGTAATCTGGGATACTCCTAAATCTCCTAGTGTATTCCCAGTTTCTTTCAACGAATCTGAAAAAGATCCGTCTCCGGACATATTTTTGGCCACCTTCCTTATATTATTTGGCCCTTTGGAGCCGCTGGGTCCTTTAACTTTCATACAGGTGTCTACTTCCAAAAATAAATGCTCATCTTCCGTGTTAACAAACGATCAGGTTTAAGTATACGCGAAAACAACAAAAAATCACAGCATTCATAATAGTAAAGATTAGGAAAGTTACGCAAATGCATGTCATTCACATTTTTAATGCAAATCATTTGCAATAAATTGCGACCATGTGTATGATGATAATGCGAACTATTATCAATGAAAAATTCCTGTTTTTCGTATCTAAAACTACTTAGTGACCCGAGGATATATAATGAAATTTACAATGAAACCTAACCCACGTACGAGTGCGAGACTTTTGGCCACCTTTGGCCTAATTACAGCCTTTACCGTATATGCTGGTAAAGCAGCTTCTGCTAGTGATGCTGTGTACGGAAAGTTCCCGGTAACCGAAAAGACATATTCTGGCTCAAAAACCAATTCTGTCTCTTATACGGGGCAAATTGCTAGACATGTTCTACACGACTCACTTAAAAAGCTTGCGGGAAAAGGCAATGGTAAGGCAAATCCTGATTTAAAAGCACAAATGCTGTCTTACTTTAAAACTAAGGATAAAGGTCGCGCTATAATTGCCCCTAAAACTAAGGGACCATTTGTCGTATCTCAAACCGGGATTGACCAAATATCTAAAGGTAAAAATCTCTCGGGCAAAACCTACAAAGGCACTATAGCTGGTATGCCAAATAATATGACGGGAGGAGAACTTCTCGAATTCTGGATTGATAAAGCCTCTTCTGCTAAAAAAGGCGTCGATGCGGCTAATGGCTATAACTATCCTCAACTCATATCAAAGTTTATAATGGGTGCCGTTTTTTATAATCAGGTCGTCGATAATTATCTTGATGAAAAGCTCAGCGCTGACAAAAAGCCTAATGACAAGCCCTATAAGAAGGGGGCTCCATATACGGGAAAAGAACATTCCTGGGATGAAGGATTTGGCTACTTTGGAACCCCGGCTCACACACTTAAATTGACCGCTCGTCAAGTCTATGAAATTGCAAAACAAGGATCAAAATCGAAAAAACCTTCAGACGCCCTCGGTTTTGCCGATTACAACAAAGATGGAAAAGTTGATCTTTACAAGGAAATGGTGTTTGCCCCAGCCTACTATGCTGCCGGCTTTGATGCAGGGTCTTACGGTAAGTCGAACATGACCGATTACTTGCATACAATCACGCGTCATTTTTTAGATGGTCGCAAGCTAATAGCAAACGCAAAAGGGAAAAAGTTATCCGATGCCGAACGTTCGCAGCTCCGAAAGCACGCTGCCGTAATTGGATCAAACTGGGAAAAAACCCTAGCCGAAGCGACCCACAAATATGCCGGTTCCGTTTACAACGACATGACCAAGTTAAAAACCATATTGGAGGCAAAAGGAGACACGTCTAAAGTGTTGAAAAATTACATTAAACACTGGGGCGAACTCAAAGGCTTTAGCTTAGCTTTGCAAACAGGCAAAAATAATCTTGGAGAGACGGCTACTAAGATGAACCGCCTGATTGGTTTTGGCCCCCTCATGCCAAACCTCAGCCAAGTTACAGACATTGACAGCAAGGGCAATTACGTTCGTGACCAAGGCCAGTCCTGGGGGGAATACATGCTACACATGGTCAAACTCCAAAGGCTTTTGGTAAGTAAATTTAGCATAAAAGCGCAAAATAAAAAAATTACAGGCGATATCGCAGACCTTGCCAAAAAACTTGGCAGTGGCGAGAGCGCCGAAAACGACTGATAATCAAAGACAATCTAACGGCGGTTCAGTAGACTTTCTGAACCGCCGTTAACCCGTGGGGAGTTATAGTGAGCGGTTTTACCCTAGATTTTATACATGATTTGTCCGATCCGTTTTTCAATCCTAAAAAGCGCGTATTTATTGGGTATCTCATCTCCGCATTCCTCTTGGCGCTCGGTATCCAAATCTTCTCAGCAAGAACTAGTTTCGTACAAACCCTGGCGAGTTTATTCTCTAAAAGGCTCTGGCTATCTCTATCGGCTAAAGCGGACTACAAGATTATGGTCATCAACCAAACTCTTATGCTTGGTGTGGGACCACGTCTAATTTCCAAGCTAGCCGTTGCTACGCTTATCTTTGAAAGCCTACATATCTGGTTTGACGGTCGCTCCATTCTGGCTCTTGAAGTATCGGGGCTGACTATCACAATCTATTTCACAGTCTCACTTTTCTTAATAGATGACGTGACAAAATACGCTGTTCATAGAGCATTACATCGCTTTGAGTTTCTTTGGGCCTTCCACCGGATTCATCATACAGCTGAAGTACTTACACCGCTAACCGTGTATAGAACACATCCTGTCGAAATGATAATTTTCTCGTTGCGCTCAATTATTGCGCAGGGTGTAACCATCGCGCTCTTTCTGTATTTTTTTGGTGCTAGAGCCGAAATTATGACGGTTTTAGGCGCGAATGTTTTCTTATTCATTTTTAATTTAGCTGGTTCGAATTTACGACATTCACACGTTTGGGTCTCATATGGTCAAATTATTGAGCGATTTTTAATTTCCCCTGCACAACATCAAATCCATCACTCTATCAACCCGTTACATTTCGATCGCAATTTTGGTGCTGTACTAGCGATTTGGGATTGGCTCGGTGGCAGCCTAGAGCTGGCGCAATGCAAAAAATCACTCCAGTTCGGAAACTACTCGTATAACAAAACAGCCCATAGCCTAAAAACTTTATACATCTCTCCGTTCATTGAAGCATTCCACCCACTAACAAATTTGCGAATTAAGGATACAATAAAAATGCCTCAAATATTTTCACGGAAAATACGCGGACGCACATTAATCGGAATTTTCCTATTTTTGTGTGCTTTAACAGTTTTCAATCGTCCATCCATTTCCGCTGAATTAAATATTTATTCTCATCGTCAGCCTTTCCTAATCAACCCCTTTATTGATGCTTACAAGAAACAGACAGGAACCAAAGTTAACATAGTCTTCGCATCTAAAGGGCTTGCGCAAAGGCTGCAAGCCGAAGGACCACGCAGTCCCGCTGACGTCATACTTACCGTCGATATAGCCCGTCTGCACGTATATGCAGATAAAAATTTACTATCGGAAACCAATTCACCAGTACTTAACGCTAATATTCCACCCCATCTCAGGGATAGACTGAACCGTTGGTTTGCATTTTCAAAACGAGCCCGAATTATCGTTGCCGCAAAGCGTGCCAAAGACACATTTGAAATAACTCGATATGAAGATTTAAGTAAATCAAAATGGCGAGGGCGTATCTGCTCAAGACCGGGTAGTCACGTCTACAACCGTGCACTCATCGCTTCCGTAATTAACGCAAGTGGGCCTGAAGCAGCACAAAAGTGGGCACAAGGTGTTGTAAACAATCTTGCCCGCCGCCCCCAGGGTAATGACCGCGCCCAAGTAAAAGCCATATATGAAGGTCAGTGCGATATAGCTATAATTAATAATTATTATTTTGGCAAACTTAAACATGCTAAAAACGCTGATCAACAAGAGTGGGCAAATTCAGTGCGGCTTATCTTTCCAAACCAAAAGGACCGTGGAACGCACGTTAATATATCCGGTGGTGGAATAGCTAAGTATTCTAAGAACAAAATTGAAGCGCGGCGATTTCTTGAATTCCTTACTTCAAAAACAGCACAAGACCTTTACGGTTCGGTAAATTTCGAGTATCCGGTAAGCTCAAACGTAGCCATTTCAGAAGAATTATCTTCCTGGGGTGGCGCATTTATTGAGGATCGTATGCCAATAGCTCGCATAGCGGCTTTAGCACCTGAAGCTCAAAAAATTATCGACCGTGTGGGATGGTAGTTGGTTTATTTCCTAATTTGACACGCCATCGACAACTCCATTTTAACTCATGGGTTGTAGCGTCACTTTTTTTATCACTCTTATTTATTGGGCCTATATTTGCCATCTTTTTTGCTGCCTTAGGAGACAGTGGAGGGCTATGGAACCATTTATTCCAAACTGTATTACCTCGTTACGTAACTAACACGATTTTACTGATGTTTGGCGTTGCCATTTTTAGCCTTGTATTCGGTGTTTCATCAGCTTGGATAGTTTTTCGCTATTCCTTTATTGGTCGTCCGCTAATGCAATGGCTATTACTATTGCCAGCAGCGGTTCCTGCCTATTTGATTGCTTATACCTACACGGACTTTCTGGAATACGCCGGCCCTGTTCAAAAGATGCTTCGGCTATATTTCGGCTGGCAGAGCGTCCAAGAATACTGGTTCCCAGAAATTCGTTCAATGGGTGGGGCTATGATGATTATGGGGTCCGTTTTATATCCCTATGTTTACGTAATGGCACGTGCAGCGTTTTTTCTAACGCCAGCATCGTTATATGAAGTTGGCATGCTCTCGCAACGGAATTTGTTCTGGACAGTCGGTCTCCCACTTGCCCGCCCGGCGATAGCCGCTGGGTTAGCATTAGCCCTTATGGAAACAATATCGGATTTCGGGACTGTCGAATATTTTGCTATCGAAACGCTCACCCTGGGTATTTTTAATGTATGGCTCGGTATGAATAATTTGACGGCAGCAGCACAGATATCAGCTTTTGCTTTTCTTTTTATAATAGCGCTTCTAGTTCTGGAGAAAAAAGCACGTGCGCGACGTCGCTTTACCGATACGACAAGCAAGGCTGTTTCGCTGCAACCCAAAGTCGTTAGTGGTGTCCGCGCATTCGTGTGCTTTTTAGCATGCAGCATTCCTATAATCATAGGACTACTTATCCCAATTATAGTTTTACTTGGATTTGTTTTCCAAGGGTATTCACTTGGACTTAATAAGGCAGTACTGGATGCCGCAATTAACTCATTAACATTAGCTATATCGATTGCCTTATTGGTCGTCGCATCAGCTGTTTTTCTGGGGTTTGTAGCAAGATTTCAAGGAAACAAAGCGCTCGAAAAAGTTTCAGCATTAGCGTCGATAGGGTACGCTTTTCCAGGTACGATTCTGGCGATAGGTGTCGTTACCGCGGGGGGCGCAATAGACAGCGGTATATATAAGTTTTTTTATAATAACTTCGGTATTACCTATGACGGTTGGCTTACTAGCGGAGTATTACTCATTGTTCTGGCCTGTGTTATTCGTTTTCAAGCCATTGGATTTGGCGCAGTCACATCCGGACTAGAACGGCTATCACCAAATTTGATGGATGCAAATTTAGTTTTGGGTCGTGGCTTTGCACACGGAATACGTCGAGTGATCTTTCCACTTGCAAGTTTGTCTTTGATAGCTGGCGGAATGCTTGTTTTTGTCGACGTTATGAAGGAATTACCAATGACTCTTTTACTTCGTCCGTTTAACTACGAGACCCTGCCCACTTATGTTTATCAGTTTGCGAAAGACGAATTATTAGAGGAGGCGGCTTTTCCTGCCTTGATTATTATAGCTACAGGGGTTCTACCGATACTATTTATGAATTCAGTTTTGAATAAGATCACATGGGGTAGATCAAAAGCTTGATACTTGCGTTAAACTAGACAGTCTGTGAATTCAATGACGAGAATTATTATCGATAATTTATCCCATAAATTTGGGAGCACACCCGTTTTACAGGATATTTCATTTTTTGTAGATGAAGGTGAAGTTGTCTGTCTCTTGGGACCCTCCGGCTGTGGTAAAACGACGCTGCTTCGAATTGCCGCTGGTTTAGAACGGTTACAGCAAGGAAAAATTATTATCGGCAAAACGGTCGTCGCAGAAGCATCCTCAGGTATAAATCTACCACCTGAGAACCGTGGCGTTGGTCTTATGTTTCAAGACTACTCCCTTTTTCCGCATCTAAATGTTCGAGATAATATCTGCTTCGGTGTCGGAGCGGGGTCTCCAGATAGACAAGCATGGGTGGATAACGCACTTTCGTTGATGGATGTTAAGTTTCATGCTGAAAGTTTTCCGCACACGCTTTCAGGCGGCCAGCAACAAAGAGTTGCTTTATTGCGTGCTTTAGCGCCAAAACCTCGCATTCTATTGTTAGACGAACCTTTTTCGGGCCTTGATGTAACGCGCCGAGCAAGCGTCCGCAAAGAGACTTTATCAATTCTTAAGGATACGGGCGTGAGCACTTTGATGGTTACGCACGATCCAGAAGAGGCAATGTTTATGGCTGATCGAATACTGGTAATGCGAGAGGGTCGGATGATACAGGATGGTACGCCTACGGAAATATACGCTCATCCAGCCAGCCCAGCTGTACTAAATTTTTTTGGCACAATCAATACGCTCAGTAGTAATGTTGCTGACGGTCAAGTTGCCACGCCTCTTGGAAATTTCGAAACAACGGACCTCTGCAATGGGGATGCTGTTGAATTATTCATACGACCCGAAGGCATCCAACTGGAGGAAGACGGATTGAATTCATTCAAAACCGTCGAGGAAGAGGATATCGGAAAATCAACTAAACAAAGTTTTGAAGTTGTATCGGCGCAACTGCTTGGCAACGTCTCGCTCGTGGTTATCGCAATACCCAACAGAAACAAAGAGCCACTCATGATTGAGGCCCGTATGCCTGGCAACTTCCTTCCTGATAAAGGAGGCCGCGTAACAGTTAAGATTGATCCGAATCAAGTCTTTATGTTTAAAGCCAGTAAAGATAACTGACCCGGCAAATTCTTCCCTTTACTCAGATAGAACGGTAATTAAAACCTAGCCAGCTATTTCCCCACATTTTTATTTATTTATAATCAATGTATTAAGGCTACATAAAACTGGCATTACTCTTGCTTATACTTCTCGAAACCCGTCACATGACGACCATCGGGAAAAGAGCAAACAAGGAATTGACAATGCCGGGATATAATGCATTTCAGGTCCCCACGCTGGGTATGCGCAGTCAGGCCCATGCCTTAAACACAATCGGTATTAATGTCGCCAACGTAAATTCCGGTGGCTTCAAACGCACCGATACCCAGTTCGAGACGCTTATAAGTAAGACGCTGCAAAACGAATCTGATTTAGGTGGTATAGCAACTAAGGACTACCAGCGGATCGATGAACAGGGTGCTTTGACACCATCGGGGCGGAATTTAGATGTGGCTATCAATGGTAACGGCTTCTTTTACCTAAGTCCGACATTAGAAGTATCAACAAATGTTTATTTCACCCGTGATGGTAGCTTCCAAATGGGGACGGCAGATGGTCAAACGTCCAGCGTAACCGCGGACGACGGTAGTACAATAACGGTTGCAAATGGTTACTTGGTAGATAAAAATGGCTACTATGTTCTAGGGGCTATTGCAGACCCAGAAACTGGTGCTTTTTCAGCCAGCACGTTGTCACCACTACGCATAGATGAGTGGGCCTTCAAGGACCGGTTTACTTCGACAAGCACTGCAAATCTTGGCCTTAATCTTCCATCTAACAATACAATTGTTACGGACCATGCAACAGCGGTTCTAAAAAGTAATGACGGCTTCACCAATACAAACCTGGAAACGTATATAATCGAAGTGGTCGACTCTAACGGTGCAAAACAGTCCGCACAGATGAACTTCACCAAAAAACAAGTCGATCGCACAGATGGGAGCGGTGTGAGCGCCGTTTGGGAAGTCTCTGCGACCAGTAGCCGCGCCTCATCACCACAGATTGATACCGTAATGTTAGGTGGCGATGTAGAGCCCGACGACACATATTCCGTAACAATTGACGGTACAACTATTACGTACACAGTATTGGGTACTGAAAGCGGTCTTTCTGATGTCCGTAATGCAATGGTCACGGCTATAAATGCTAATGCTACCATTGCAGCTAAACTAACCGCTTCGGCTGGAAGTAATGCAGGTGAAATAACCCTAACGGCTGGTGCCGCTGGGACGGAGTTTACGACTACGGGGTCTTCAACCAACGTTGACCGCGCACAAGTGGATGAAATTACCATCGCTGGTACAATCGAGGCCGGTGACGAATATTCGTTCACTTTAAACGGAACAACAGTTACGTATACTGCCACTGGCGCAGAAGCCGATATTGACGCCATTCGCTCCGGTTTTATAAGCGCCATAAATGCTAATGCCACAATTAATGCCCTAGTATCAGCATCAGTAGGTGCAGAATCTGGCAAGATTACCGTTACAGGGCAAACGACGGGGACCCCATATACCGCCACTGTTGCTACGCCAACAACAGGCGCAACGGTTGATAACTCAGCAGCGATTGCCACATCAATAACCGCTCTGACGGGTAAGAGTAATACGACCTCGGTCGCTTCCAAAACTGAAACCCATACTACTGCTGCACAAACGATAACCTTCAACGCAGATGGTGATGTGTCTACCACACAAACCGCTTCAACTTTTTCACTCACCTTTGCAGATGGCGCCACCGCCACAGTCGCTATCGATTGGGCGCAAATGAAACAATTCGGGGCAGATTTTCTAAAATTTAATTACGATCATAACGGCCTGATTAAAGCGAGCATGACCTCTACTCGTTTTGACAATGCGGGACAAATACTCGGGACCTTCCAAGACGGCACGCAGCGTGCAGTATATAAGCTTCCATTAGCGCAATTCCACAACCCAAACGGATTTGAGATGATGAATGGGATGGTGTTCCGAGAAACACAAAATTCTGGTTCACCCTCATCAGTTTTTGTTGACGCCAGTGGACAAGCTGATTTTGTGCCTTTCGCGATGGAACTATCGAATGTTGATATTACTAAAGAGTTTTCCCGCTTAATAATGACACAAAACGCTTACAACTCATCAGCAACTGTATTCAAAACAATTGATGAGATGGTTACCGTAGCGCGTGACCTCAAAGCATAGATTTAATTAGGGCCCTAACCCCGGCAAATATTTCCCAAACGTGGGAGCAGAACTTTCCTAAGACATGAATGATACATTAATATTTATATTTTTTTGTTTATTTTCAATAAGATGAAACGGCAGCTAAGTTGGCATGATTATAGCTTGTACATAACTGTAAATACCAAACCAAGTATGAGTTAAGAAAGAAATGAAGGATATGGGATTAAGGTTTACTAGGTTGATGCTAGCTCTTTCGCTGGCTGTCTTATTTGTTTTTGTCAACTTCAAAGCGCATACAGCATCACGTATCAAAGATATCGTCGACTTTGAAGGCGTCCGTGAAAACCCACTAGTAGGATACGGCTTAGTTGTTGGTTTAAACAATACTGGCGATACTTTGAAAACTGGCCACTTCACTAAACAAAGCCTTCAAGCCATGCTGAACCGTATGGGTGTGAAGCCAACTGACAATGGGCTCGATTCTAAAAATGTTGCCGCAGTTATGGTAACTGCTGTTTTGCCCCCTTTTGCACGCCAAGGTTCGCGAATTGACATCACCGTTAGTGCTCTAGGTGATTCATCTAGTCTATTAGGGGGGACTCTCCTAGTAACACCATTATTAGGCGCTGATGGAGAGGTTTATGCCGTTGGACAGGGCCAATTAGCTGTAGGAGGCTTTGCTGCCAAAGGCAATGCTGAAACCTTAATAAAAGGCGTTCCAACATCTGGCCGCATTGCCAATGGTGCCATTGTTGAGCGGGAAATACGGTTCGCGATGGGAAAAATGATAGATTACAAACTGACGCTGCGAAACCCAGACTTCACCACCGCACGTCGCATATCCCAAGCTATTAACGCATTTCTTGGAACCAATGCTGCGCAACCGAGTGACCCAACTACTGTGCGCATAAACGTGCCCAATAATTATCAGAACAATATTGTCGACTTGTTGACAGACATTGAACAACTCCGTGTAAAGCCAGATCAATTGGCTAAGGTAATAATCGACGAACAATCGGGCATTATTGTAATGGGTGAAAATGTTCGTATCTCGACCGTTGCCATTGCCCAAGGTTCGCTCACCATCCGCATTACTGAGGCAAAGCAAGTTACGCAGCCAAGTCCTTTTGCTTCCGCTGGAACTACGGCAACAGTCGATCGAACTAACGTGGCGGCTGATCAAGGTGAAGAAAGCAAATTAGCTGTTCTGAGGCCTGGGGTGTCTATTCAAGAACTAGTCAATGGTTTGAATGCTTTAGGCATCGGACCTCGCGATATGATCACGATTCTTCAAGCTATAAAGGTCTCTGGTGCGTTGCAGGCAGAAATAGAGGTGATGTAATGATAGTAAAGCCGAATGACACGATCAACCATGCTCATGCTGTCCGAAGTATCAATGCTGCTAAAGAACTACAATCTTGGAAACAAAACGGCAACCTAGATCAAACACGTAAGGTTGCTATGGACTTTGAGGCTGTTTTTATTTCACAGATGCTGCAACCCATGTTTCAGAATTTAGGCGCAAAGGCGCCCTTTGGTGGGGGGCATGGAGAAGATGTCTGGAGAAGCATGCAAGTTCAACAATATGGAAAAGCCATAGCTGAAGCTGGCGGAATAGGTATCGCCGACAAAGTTATGCGGGAAATGATTCAAATGCAGGAGACTCGTTAAATATGGATATGAATAATCGTCTGAATGATTTGATTACAATTACCGGTCGCCTAATCGAATTATTAGAGCGTGAAAATAATGCCCTCGCAACCTATCAAAACCAGGTGATTCATGAACTCCTTGATGAAAAAGCAGCGCTAAGCCGTGTATATGAAACACGTTTTAAAAGTTTAGCAGATAGTGCAGAAAACCTTGCCGAATGTGACGAAAAACTACGCGAGAAATTGATTAAACTCGCTTTCCAAGTCGAGGAATTAATGGATGAGAATTCGAAATTACTTCATACTGCCATTGAAGCAAACCGGCGCACCGTGGACCTAATAGCGGAAGCCGTGCGCAATCAACAACCAAGCGCGGGCACCTATGGCGCCGATGCGGCCACAAGTGAAAATGGTTCTAATGCGGCCAGCCAGCGTGTTGCACTTAGCCTTGACCAAACACTTTAAGTAGCAGATGGAGAAATCGCCCCATGGGTGACATTACAATGGCCCTCCGCAGCGCCCAAAGTGGGTTATTATCCAACCAGGAAGCGCTAAACGTTGTGGCCAATAATATATCAAATGTGAATACTGAAGGTTATTCGCGCCGCATTGTTTCTTTCAAAACAGTTTCGATATCTACCGGCGGCGGCGGTGTGCAAATTGCAGATGTCGCCCGAGCCGTTGACGAGGGCCTTTTAAAAACCCTCCGCGTCGAAAATGGGCAGTTGCATACCCACATGTCCCAAGAAACAATACTTGCCCGCGTTCAAGAACTGTTTGGTGCGCCAGGCGATGATAATTCAATTGCGCACCTTATGGAAGAATTCAACGAGTCGATTGAACTCCTTGCCATTACACCTGAGAAATCTCTCGAAGCCGCGGAAGTTGTTCGCCGCGCTCAAGATGTACTAAATAAACTCAAAGATATGAGCGTGACTATACAAGACCTTAGACTTCAAGCGGATCAAGATATTGCCAATGAAGTTTCTCACATAAATACCATTACCGCGAAGATCGACCAACTAAATGACAGTATTATTGCCACTGCATCGATTGGAAGAGACGTTTCTGACCTTGAGGACCAACGTGATTTAGAACTCGATAATCTTTCTAAGATCGTTGACATTCGGTATTTTCACCGGTCAGACGGTGATGTCGTTGTCTTTACTAAGGGAGGGCGAACCTTAGTTGACACGGTGCCTCCAGTTGTTAGCCATACTGCCGCCTCATCTATGACATCCACGACGACCCACGCCGAGGGTGATATCGGCGGTATTTACGTGGGCACCAAAGTCGACACCAACGACATGACTAATGAAATAGTCGAAGGTAAACTAAAAGGGTTTATCGACCTCCGTGACAGTATCTTGCCAAACTTGCAAGCCGAAATAGATGAACTTGCATCTGAATTACGAGATACTTTCAATCAGGTCCATAATAGAGGGACAACCTTTCCTGGAGCACAATCTTATAACGGCAGCCGCATCTTCATCCGCCCAAGCAACCAAACAATGACGTTAGCAGCCGACGATGATGTAAAGTTAGTGTTGTTTGATTCTAATGGGGACCAGTCGAAGGTTACCACACTCGATACCATCATGCGGTCGTCTTCTTATGGTTCGGGAGCTGACACCGATGGCACCTGGACCATCTCAGAAGTTGCGGCCACTATTGAGGATTGGCTACAAGCGAATGGAGCGGAAAACGCCACCACTGCTATCAGCTCTGATGGCACCTTTGATATCGCACTCAATACAACTAGTTTAAATCTTGCCTTCCGCGACGAGACCTCTTCAACTAACGGCTCTACGCACGAGGATGTCGTCATTTCTTATGATGCGAATGGTGATACGGTTGGTGACGACTCCATAAGTGGCTTTTCTAATTTTTTGGGTTTAAATGATTTCTTTGTTGATACTCGCACTGAAAACATGTGGGAATCGAATATCGTATCTTCAGATTTAGCAGTACCCGCAGCAACCCTAACCTTCTATGATGCTACAGGCTCGCTCGGCTCGCTCGCTGTTTCCGCATCAACAAGCATTACCGATCTCGCCACGTCAATAACAAGCAACATGACTAACATAACTGCGACAGTGGTTCCTGAAGGCGATGGTTCTAGGCTGCGCATATCCCACAGTAGCGGTTCTGCAATCACTGTTACCCAAGGCAACGGAGAAACCCTTTTAACTGAACTTGGTTTACATGTGAGTGATGCTGCCTCGGCATCGGTAATGAGTATTCGCTCTGACATTGTTTCCACTCCAGCCAATATCGCAACAGGCCGTGTGCAATGGGATTCCGAATTAGGCTCGGCAGGGGAATATTTTGTTAGCGCGGGGGACGATACAAATATTCAAGCTTTAGCATCCTTAATGACGACCACTAATACCTTTGAAAAAGCCGGCGGTCTCGCTTCTAAAACACAAACGTTCAGCGTATACGCTGCAGAGATTTTAGCTACTAATGCCAGCCTTGTCGCCGTCAATGAACGTGAACGACAGACCCAAGAAACCTTAGTTGAATCCCTACAATTCAAATCTGATTCAGCCCGCGGAGTTAACCTTGATCAAGAGATGTCTGACTTGTTAGTTTTTGAACAAGCATACGCTGCCGCCGCTCGTGTTATTTCCGTAATCCAGAATATGATCGAAGCTCTTGAACGCGCGGTCAGTTAGGAGACCACGAGATGACACGTATTTCAACCGCTGCGGCAAACGCCATTTTAATGGACCAGATTTTCCGTACCCAAAAGCGCGTTTTAGAACGTGAAATTCAGGTTTCTAGTGAAAAGAAATCCCAAGATTATGAAGGATTAGCCGCCGACTCGCGACGTCTCGTCAATCTGGAGAACGAGCGTAATATGTTGACCCATTATATTCATAATAATGACCAAGTCGATGTTCGCCTGAAGGTTATTGAAACTTGTCTCGATGGCGTGCGAAAGGTGGTTAACGACTTTAAGAATGAAGTATTGACTTTCAGCACTAACGAAATGCGCAATAAAGAACGCGTCGAATATATCCAGAAACGTGCCTTCGAAAACCTTAAACAAATGGATTTTCTCCTCAATACTGAGGTTGAAGGCCGCTACCTTTTTGCTGGTTCGCGTCTCGAGCAAAAAGCTGTTGATTTTAATATCAGTACGCTTAGCTCGTTCCAAACTACCTACGATGGTGCACGCGTCTATGTCCCAACCACCCGCGATGGCCAACTGGAAAACTTATCCGTCAATCAAAATATGACTACGGAAGCAAAGAATTGGCTAGCCTTCTCACGGGTCGACGGCACCAGTGGTCTCAGTTCCGTAACCTCCACCTCAGGTGAGTTTGCCAATATTACGGCAGGCGCTACGATTACAATTTCAGGCACCACCACTAACGACGGCACCTACACAGTTTCTGCCGTTCGGGAAAGTGGCACGATCATCGATATAGCCACAACCCAACTAACCGATGAGTCCACAAATCCGGTAAGCATATCCTACAACGATCAGGTTTCGCCCTACGCAACAAAAAAAATCATACCAACTGTTTCATTTACCCAATCATCTAATACCATAACCGCATCTCAATCCGGGGCCCTCAGTAGTATTGCTGTTGGATCAGCAT
>PBLS01000057.1 GCA_002721825.1 Magnetovibrio sp. | reverse complement strand
GCTGGAACTCTACTTTTTCTCCACGTTTAACATAGATTTTACCCAAATGTCCGTACCGTGTTCGAAGACCATTGCCGTGATCGATTTCAACGTAACGCCCGTAGCGTCCTTTCCAACCTGCTAGTCTAACAATACCAGGTGCTGTCGCGTAAACACTGGCCTTTATATTAGAGCCAAAATCGACACCATAATGGGCCGCCCAGCGCTTGTTTATAGGATCTCTCCGCTTTCCATATCCACTCGTTATATAGTAGCTCTGCAAAGGCGCGGACATCGGGATAAAGCGCATAGCTGTTTGTAGCGAATTCAACCATGCAAGGTGCAGGTCTAGATTATCGAGCTTTTTCTTTAAACCGGTTGCTGGACTAACTTCAGTACTATCAAATGGAAAAAATGGGCCTCCCTGACCAGTTTGCGGGTCATCGAAATTTATAATCTGTTTTGGATCGATGCCGGTAAGTTTGATTATGCGTTCAAGACCACTTATCTGACCGATTGTGTGATCGGATAGACGTTGGATTGATGTATGTTGTGATCGGTTAAGCTCCTTCAAGCGCGCCTCAAGCTGCCCAACATAATTTTTAATACGCGATTTTTCAAACAGTGCATGGTTCCGCTCCGAAAGAGCAGTCTTGAGATCGCTCTCTATCGCGTTAAGGTTATCTTTCAACTCGAAATTATGATTTGTAACACCATTCATATTGTCTTTAAGCTCGGCAAGCTTGTTAATTAGAGTTTCGCGTGCGTCAACAACCCGCGCTCTATCATTTTTGGTGGTACGAAGTTCTTTGGAAATATCACGCAGGCTCTCGCGCAATTTATTATTGCGGTCCACCAACGCGACCATCGTAGCATGGTTACGTTCAAGATCATTGGTGATAGTGTTGAATTTAGATTGGTATTCGCTAACCTCACCTAATAGGCTATGGTAGGCAAGGCGCGCACTTGCGATCTGACCATTTTTGGCTAAAATTTCCTTGCCGTGTTCAATGTAGCTGTAGGACGTGTAAGCGATCCACCATCCACTGATTCCCAATAAAAATATAGTTATGAGTTGTACTGGTGTTTTGACCCGGAAGTAGTTAACCCTTCCACTTGTGCGGAAGTGGATTTGGCGCTCTGGAAAGACCGCGACTGTCCAGTCACGCATCCGACTAAACATAGAAGAACTTTCTCCTTGGCTATAACTCGCCATTTTTATCTGGCTGCTCCGAAGAGGTAGGTAATTTTGTTAGACAAACGCTTTTCCCGTATCCTACACACTATTTTTATCGTAAAATATAAGAGCTATCGCACTTCTACGACCACATAGAAGGTATCGGCATGGTTCGTTGCAGGCAAGTGAATATTGTTACTCGAGATGAGGATATTTATTTGAAACTATGGATTCACGGGTCATTTTTACACTTTTGGCGAAAAATTGTATTAAGAAAGCTTTGTAAATATGACTGACCAAGGCTCAATTCGTCGAAAATGCTCTATTCGTTGGATATCGATTCTCTTAGCAACATGGTTCGGGTTTGGTTTATTACCTCGCGCACCTGGGACATGGGGCGCACTAGCTGCGTTGCCTATTGCATGGTTAATCCATATGCATTCCGGTCCGCGCGGCCTTTTTTGTGCCACAGTATTGCTATTTTTGATCGGCATTTGGGCCGCTGGCGTGTATGCGCGTGATCTTGGCAATACTGATCCAAGCCAAGTAGTAATTGATGAGGTTTCAGGGCAATGGTTAACAATAGCGCTCGCGTGTCCTCTTGACCCCCAATTTTATATTGCTGGATTCATTATCTTCAGAGTTTTTGATATTTTTAAGCCTTGGCCCGTGAGTTGGGCAGATCATCATCTTAAAGGAGGGCTGGGAATTATGGTCGATGACATAATTGCAGCGCTTTATGCGGCGGGGACAATGGTTATATTGGGATATATAGCTGGAGTTTATTAATGATTTTTAATGAAGAGCTCCGTGGGCAAGCAACATTAGTATTGGCTGCTTGCCGTGACAAAGGGTTGCAATTGGCAACTGTAGAGTCGTGTACGGGGGGATTGATTATCGGGCTCCTGACCGACATCGCTGGCGCATCTGATGTTATCGAACGTGGATTTATTACATATAGTAATGAGGCAAAACGTCAGATGCTTAACGTGTCAGAAACATTGTTAGAGTGTTTTGGTGCAGTGAGTGAAGAAGTGGCACATGCGATGGCAGAAGGTGCAATTAATAATTCTTATGCGCAGATCGCAGTATCCACCACAGGTATTGCTGGACCTGGCGGTGGAAATAAAATTAAGCCGGTCGGGCTTGTTCATATTGCAGTTGCACGCGAGCATTATCAAACTCTGCACGAACGTTATATTTTTACAGGAGATCGCCAGGGAATTAGAGATCAAGCTGTGGTTGCGAGTATTGCCCTCCTGATCAGAATGCTAGAGAAGTAGTTAAATTAGCCATATATACTATTCGCCCGTCTTTCGAAGGCGTGAACCATTTTTTGTACTGCTTCTGTAAATACCATTCCGATTATCTTTTCCATAATTTTAGTCCGAAACTCGAAATCCACTAAGAAATCGATTTCAGTACCAATGTTGGTTCTATTAAACACCCAATGATTTTTTAAATATTTGAAGGGTCCATCGACATAAGATACATCAATACGATGCGGGACATCTTTTGAGCTTGGAATTGCTAAAACACGACAAGTAAACCGTTCACGAAAAATTTTAAAACCAATTTCCATTTTCGCTGAGAGGATCTCTCCCATTTCACCTTCCTCGCGTTCGTGGACCCACAGCCCAATACACCAGGGTAAAAATTCTGGATACTTCTCAATATCTTTTA
Organism: Magnetovibrio sp.; assembly: GCA_002721825.1. Lineage (GTDB taxonomy): Bacteria > Pseudomonadota > Alphaproteobacteria > Rhodospirillales > Casp-alpha2 > TMED8. The sequence goes on along the minus strand of PBLS01000057.1, from coordinate 13,474 downwards.
CTAGATTGAAGAGTTCTTCGGGTGCATAAGGTAACACCCGTTTTTCTGAGTGTATGGGCATGAAGTCTTTTGCCCTGCTTTACTTCGTGCGTCAATAAAAGAGCTCATTTATATGCCATTGACTTATCACCTAATTCGGAGGAGTTAAAATAATAAAAGGTGATAAAATTTTGAAAAATTAAAGGAGAATGGTGTTATGAAAATTGCCGTTGTTGGAGTCGGTGCCATGGGGGCGATTTACGCTGGATTTTTCGCGGACGCGGGCCATGAGGTTTGGGCGATCGATATTTGGAAGGAGCATATAGATGCCATTAAGAATAGAGGGCTACGGGTCAGTGGCGCTAGTGGTGACCGAATTGTAACTTCTATTAATGCAAGTGATCAGCTGGTGGACGCGGGTGTTTGTGACCTTTATATAATAGCGACAAAGGCCTCTGGGGTCGGAGAGGCAGCTAGCGCTATTTCTTCGTTAGTTGGCTCAAATTCACTTGTCCTGACAATTCAAAATGGCCTTGGTGCTATTGAGCGTATTGCAGAATATATGGACATCAGCAACGTTCTCTTGGGGGTTGCAGACGGTTTTGGCGCTTCTATTAAAAGCCCTGGTCACGCTCACCACAATGGCATGAATCTTATCCGGCTGGGTGAAACTTCTGGGGGGGTCTCCGAACGCTTGGATTTAGTTACTCGTATTTGGCAGCAAGCAGGCTTTAAAGCTAAAGCTTTTGACGATATTAATCAGCTGATCTGGGAAAAATATATTTGTAATTGTACTTATTCGGCCCCTTGTACTGTTTTCAGCTGCACGTTGGGTGAGTTGATGGAGAATTCGGCTAATTTTAAAATTGCGCTTGGTTGCACGAAAGAGGTTTTTGAGCTTGGTGAGGCGAAAGGAATTGTATTTTCCTTTGATGATCCTGTGAACTATGTCATTAACTTTGGCAAGAAGATGCCTAATGCAAAACCTTCCATGCTTCTGGATCATGAGGTGGGTAGGTTATCCGAAATTGATGCAATTAACGGAAAAGCAGTAGAATTAGGCCAAGAGCTCGGTATCTCAACGCCTTACAATGAAACAGTATCAGCAATAGTTCGTACACTGGAAAAGCGTTTTATTGAACGTTGATGAATACTGCCTTTAGCCTTAACGTCTCAATGGGATTCAGAATGGATCACGGGTTAATTCTCTACAAAGTGTGCTACTTAATGTCATTCAAACTCTCAAAGTAGGCAAGTCCCGTGGCGTTGTAAGTAAATTTACCTTACCACTGTTTAATCTAGTTATGCGGATGGGCACGCTTTGCTGTGCGCAACTTTTCAAAATCGGTATCAGCGTGGAAGCTTGAACGAGTGAGGGGTGATGAAGCAACCAGAAGGAGACCTTTTTTTTCGCCAATTCGTTTAAATTGGGCAAACTCTTCTGGGGTAACGAAGCGCGCAATAGCGGCGTGACGAGGTGTTGGGGCAAGATATTGGCCTATGGTTAGAAAGTCGACATGGGCTGAACATAAGTCATCCATGATCTGCAAGATTTCTTCTTGTTCCTCTCCTAAACCGACCATGATACCCGATTTAGTAAAAATACTTGGGCTTAGCTTCTTAGCTTCTGCTAATAATTTCACTGAATGAAAATACCGCGCTCCTGGGCGTATAGTCGGATATAGGCGTGGAACGGTCTCGAGATTATGGTTGAATACGTCGGGGGCAGCGTTGATGACAGTTTCGAGCGCACCCGGTTTATTTCGGAAATCGGGAGTAAGAACTTCAATAGTAGTTTTGGGTGAAGTCTGGCGAATGTGTGTTATGCATCTTGCAAATTGTTCCGCGCCGCCGTCATCCAAATCATCGCGATCAACGGATGTAATAACAACGTGATTCATACCAGTTTTAGCTACAGCTTCAGCGAGCCTCTCTGGCTCCGTGAAGTCAACGCTACGTGGTTTTCCTGTAGCAACATTACAAAACGCACAAGCGCGGGTACAAATGTCTCCCAATATCATTACCGTTGCATGCTTTTGTGACCAGCACTCGCCAATATTGGGGCACGCCGCCTCTTCGCATACTGTGTTCAGTTTCTGACCTCGTATTAAATTACGTGTCTTAGAATATTCTTTTCCTAGTGGTGCTTTAACACGGATCCACGCCGGCTTTTTTGTGACGAGGTTAGGTATATTTTTAGCTTTCTCTGGATGGCGGAGTTTGCCGTGCTTTCTTGGGAGAGTTTTTACATCGGTTTTATGAATATTCATGGCTAATTATGGATAGCACGATTATAAGCATCAAGGACTGATTCGTGCATCATCTCTGAGAGTGTTGGATGCGGAAATATGGTGTGTATTAAATCTTGCTCGGTGGTTTCTAGCCCGATGGCAATGGTAAAACCTTGAATTAGTTCAGTAACTTCTGTACCTACCATATGTGCACCAAGAAGCTCTCCTGTTTCGGCATTAAATACAGTTTTAACAAGCCCATCTGTTTCACCTAGTGCGATTGCTTTACCATTACCGACATATGGAAAGCGGCCAATCCGCGTTTTATAACCTGACTCTTTGGCTGCTTTTTCGGTCATTCCAACGCTTGCGACTTGTGGGTGACAATAAGTGCATCCCGGTATCTTTTTCTTATCAATTGGAGTAGTAGAACGACCAGCTATATTCTCAATACAAAGTACCCCCTCGTGTTCGGCTTTGTGTGCGAGCCATGGTGGACCAGCTACATCACCGATAGCATAAACTCCAGGCTCATCGGTCCTACCGAAGGAGTCGATCACTATGCTACCATTCTCAGATTTAACGCGAGTAGTCTCAAGTCCGATTTCTTCTATATTTCCTACTACACCGACAGCGACGATGACTCGGTCTACAGTTATTTCACTTAATTTTTTCTTACTGTTTTCAATTGTGACAGTGACTGAATTTTTTGTTTCTTTAAGAGCAGTAATTTTAGATTCTGACATAATTGATATGCCGTTGCTCTCGAATTGTTTTCTAGCGCATTCAGCGATTTCGGCATCCTCAGCAGGCAATATCTGAGGTAGAATCTCAACAACAGTTACCTTTGAACCTAGCATACTGTAAAAACTGGCGAATTCTATGCCGATAGCGCCAGAACCGATAACAAGCAACGACCTTGGCATTATGTCCGGTCTTAAAGCTTCAAAATACGACCATACGCATTTTCCATCCGGTTCAATTCCGGGCAGTATTCTCGGACGTGCGCCCGTGGCGACAATAATATGCTCAGCTTTCAGAATTTCGGTAACATTGTTTGTTTCATTCGGTACAACTTCAACTGCCTTAGGCCCGTTAAGTTTGGCATGACCTTTTACTACGGTAACTTTATTTTTCTTCAACAGGTATTCAACGCCATCATTCAGCCGTTGAGAAATACCGCGGGAGCGTTCAATTATTTTATCCAGTTCAAAGCTAATGTTATCGGCCTTAAGGCCAAAATTAGCAGCACTATTCATGTACCCGAGAATTTCAGCAGAGCGCAATATTGCTTTGGTTGGAATGCAACCCCAATTTAGGCAAATACCTCCGAGGTGCTGTTTTTCGACCAGGCAGGTTTTAAAACCAAGCTGTGATGAACGGATAGCAGTGACATAGCCTCCGGGACCGCCACCCATGATTATCACGTCAAACGTATGTGATTCCATTTGCTATTCCCATTCAAGCCAACGCACCGGATCAGATATCCCCTCCAGCATTTTTGAAGGCCCGACACGATCGATTTTATAATAACTATATTCAAGCATTAGTTAGTGACCATTTTTATTAAATTTCTCAGTAAATTAATTGCTCTTGCGGGTCGTATCCTAGAGCATCAGTTGGACCGGTGTTTCTATGATGCTTTTGACTTCTTTCATGAAGATTGCTGCACTAGCTCCATCAATGCATCGGTGATCGACGGCCATGGTTAGTGAGATAATATTCCTTACTAAGACCTTGCCGTTATGAACTACTGCCCGTTCTTCGCCTGCTCCGACTGAAAGAATCCCACCTTGAGGCGCATTAATTATGGAATTAAAGGATTTGACACCGAACATTCCTAGATTAGATATGGTAAAAGTTCCTCCTTGGAATTCCTCTGGTGCTAGCGTACCGCTTCGAGCTTTAGTTACCAGATCTTTAACCTCAGAAGATATGGTCGCCAAGCCCTTAGATCCGGCATCTTTAATAATTGGCGTTATTAGTCCACCTTTGATAGCTACGGCTATAGAGATATCGACACGTTCAAATTGTAAAATGGCTTCATCCGTATAAGCGGCGTTGCAATTTGGATGGCGTTTCAGGGCGACAGCAACCGCCTTGATAATCAGGTCATTTATAGAAATTCGATTCTCGGTATTTTCCGTACTATTTAAGTCCAGTCTTACACTTAAAAGGCCTTCAAGATCCGCCTCGATCGTTATATTGAAGTGTGGTATATTGCGGGCAGAATCAGTTAGACGTGTTGCGATTATTTTACGGATTGCGGTATTCGAAATTGCCTTAAAAGCGGGCATATTTTCGAAGACTGGGTCGTTTTTGCTAAAAGTTGGAACTGTTGGTGTCAGTGCAACTGTATCACCTATTTTTACCTGTGGGCTGGCGCTATTGATACCTGCAGAGACGGTCATTTCTATATCGCGCTTAACTATGCGTCCATTTGGTCCAGAACCTACAACAGAGTTTATGTCAATACCATTTTGTTCGGCGATCCGTTTAGCGAGAGGACTAGCAAAAATACGCTTACTTTCGTGTGAAGGTTTAGCTAGCATTTTTTGCGCTATTTGTTCGGTCTTATGCGGTATGGGTAAGGTCTCAATTGTTGAAACTTCTTCTTTGGTTTCGGATATAGGTGCTGCCGGAATAGTGAAGTTCTTAATTTCAATAGGATCCTCCCCTTCTTCAAGCAAAATAGCGATGGTATGATTGACTGCGACATTATCGGTGCCTTCGGCAACAAGAATTTTCCCTAGTACTCCCTCATCTGCGGCTTCCACTTCCATCGTAGCCTTATCTGTTTCTATCTCACATATCGCATCGCCTGATTCAATCATATCACCCTCAGCCTTAAGCCATTTAACTAGCGTCCCTTCGGTCATAGTTGGAGATAGTGCCGGCATAAGAATTTGAATAGGCATAATTTATTTCTCCTAATTACTGGCTTAGTCGGCGTAACAGACGGTCTTTGCAGCTGCGATAATTTTTTCGGCATTCGGGAGTGCTAGAGCTTCCAGATTTGCAGCATAGGGCATAGGGACGTCCTCACCTGTTACTCGTTTAACCGCCGCATCAAGGAAGTCAAAGGCTTCCTCCATAATTCGTGTTGCAATTTCGGAGCCGATACCACACGTTGGCCAACCTTCTTCAACTGTCACTAACCGGTTGGTTTTCTTGACCGAATTTATTATCGTCGAGGAATCTAAAGGACGAAGCGTACGAAGATTAATAACTTCGGCCTCAATACCTTCTGAGGCTAATTTTTCCGCCGCCTCAAGCGCATATCCAACGCAAATTGAGAAAGCTACGATCGTTACGTCACTGCCTGAACGTTCTATTTTCGCAGGCCCGATATCTATTGTAAATTCAGGATCATCGGGAACATTGAAAGTCTGATTATAGAGAATTTCGTTTTCTAAAAATATAACAGGATTGGGATCGCGAATTGCGGCTTTCAAAAGACCTTTCGCGTCCTCCCCAGACCAAGGTGCTACCACTTTAAGGCCTGGTATCTGGGCATACCAAGCGGCGAAACATTGAGAGTGCTGTGCAGCAACCCGCGCTGCTGCACCATTTGCACCACGGAAAACTATCGGTGCACCCATTTGACCACCGGACATATATAAGGTTTTTGCGGCGGAATTAATAATTTGATCAATAGCTTGCATTGCGAAATTGAAAGTCATGAACTCAACAATTGGTTTGAGACCGCCAAATGCAGCCCCTACGGCTAGCCCGGTAAACCCCTGTTCGGTGATTGGAGTGTCTATAACTCGATGTTCGCTAAATTCTTCCAGTAAACCCTGACTAACTTTATAGGCTCCTTGATATTGTGCGACTTCCTCGCCAATTAAAAAAATTGATTCATCTCTGCGCATTTCTTCTGCCATAGCATCACGTAAAGATTCTCTGACGGTCAGCTGTTTGGTGGAACCGGTAGGCGGGGAATCTTTCGGCTGCAGATTTCTTGTTTCTTCAGGGGCTTTTTGGGGTGTTGCTTGGATAGCCAAATTTTTAATTGAACCAGAAACGGTTGTTGCTTCGTCAGAGGTTATCATTTCTTCATTTTTTTCGACTATCAGAGCGATTGGTGTATTGACAGCCACCCCTTCTGTTCCCTCGGGAATGAGGATCTTTCCAAGTTTTCCCTCGTCGACTGATTCTACCTCCATTGTAGCTTTGTCGGTTTCTATCTCGCAAAGTATGTCACCGCTATTGATTAAAGAGCCTTCAGGTTTGAGCCATTTCGCAATAGTACCTTCTGTCATTGTTGGTGACAGTGCTGGCATAAGAACTTGAATTACCATTAACTCTAACCTTTCTCGATAGTTAAGCTCTTTGTTTAGGCTGTAATATCGGTATAAAGTTCAGCAATGTCTGGTTCTGGACTTTGCTGCGCGAATTCAGCTGCCGCGGTTACGGAAATCTTTACTTGCCGATCAATCTCTTTGAGCTCAACTTCGTTAGCAAAACCAGCGACTAAGATTTGGTCCCTTAATGTATCTATAGGATCTGTCTCTTGTCGTACTTTTGATACTTCTTCTTTCGAGCGGTACTTAGCGGGGTCTGACATGGAATGGCCTCGATAACGATACGTTTTCATTTCGATGATGTACGGCCCCTTCCCTGCGCGGCACCATTTTGAAGCCTTTTCGCCAGCTGTACGAACTTCGACTACGTCCATCCCATTTACTTGTTCTCCTGGAATATCGAATGACTTGCCTCGCTCAGCCAAATCTACCACAGCGGATGCACGTTCGATTGAGGTCCCCATCCCATACCTATTGTTTTCGATGACATAGATTACTGGAAGCTTCCAAAGACTAGCCATATTGAAGGATTCGTATACTTGCCCTTGGTTAATAGCACCATCGCCACAGTATGCGTGGCAAACACCTCCATCGTCGTTGTATTTATGCATAAAAGCTAGGCCCGTCCCGAGCGGTATTTGTGCACCGACAATGCCATGCCCACCATAGAAATTTTTTTCTCTACTAAACATATGCATTGAGCCGCCCTTACCTTTAGAATACCCGTCAGACCGTCCGGTTAACTCTGCCATCACGCCATTCGGGTCCATATCATAGGCTAACATGTGACCGTGGTCGCGATAACTGGTTATAACTGTATCAATTTTGTTTGCAGCGGCTTTCATGCCTACGACTACAGCCTCTTGCCCAATATAAAGGTGACAAAATCCTCCAATCAAACCCATACCATAAAGTTGACCAGCTTTTTCCTCAAAACGCCGAATCAATAGCATTTTTTCATAATACTTGATTAGCTCTTCGGCCTTTATACGTGGACGGCTATTTTGAAAAATTTTTGAATTTGGAGATTTTTCTGGTGATTTTTTAGCATACGGTTTTTTTGATTTGACCATTACAATCTCCCTAAAGAAGCAGTTCCAATAACACTGCTACAAGCTTTAGCTTTATCCTCGGTACGCGCTTATAAAAGATATTTAGGGAAAAACGGTTAAATTATCAAATTAATTTGTATTGTTTCTAATATTTAAAGAAAAAAAATTTCAAATATTAATCAAAATATAGTTAATTTATATTATGCTACACGTTTCTCAAGATGCTCGTAATATACTTGCTTCAGTTCAAACCACTTCCAATGACAACCTTCTGATGCGATACATGCTTCTATATCGACACCATATGGTAAGAGATCTTTCACCGATTTTAGCCAGGTTTGCATAGCTTTGAATGTCCGCCAGTAGAAAACTTTTACGGGTCGGTTTGCCTGAGCCTTGTCGTTAGTAAAGCCAACGTAACCAGGAACCAGTGTGGCCCCAGCCGTGATTGTGGCTACGGCCTCTGAGTACAGGCCTGCATTTCCGCCTTCTTCAGGAGCTAGATAGATGGCTGTGAAAAAGGGTGGTTTATTTAGATTGGCGAATGGAAGCATGATCAAAAAACTCCGTGATGATGGATAGTAATTTAGAGAACCAGGACGTTTGACTGTAACTGTTTCGGATAAGTGTTTGGGGTTTGTGGGCCTTAAGATGTCGTGTGGTTTTTTTAGTGATTTGTTTTTTGATACGTTCGACACGTGCCACTTTTATACTGCAAAAGCTCTCAAATGGTTCTCCATGAAATGCTAAAGCAACCTCTTTTTTGCAAATTTTTCGCCAGGTATTAAAGTCTTGTAGGTTTTGCCAAAATGTAAGGGTAAACCACTCTCCCCGCTTATCCCGCATGGTTTCCAAACCTAAAAAACCCTTCTGTGTAGAGGCAAGACTAGTCATCTGATCTGAAGGCCGAAGCAAAAGATTGGTTAATCTTTTAGTTTCGTTTCTATCACGTGAAAGTGAAACGATAAATGGCGGGTTTAGTTTTCCTGCCACGGTTCTATTTTTACGGACCATTAATCAGTTCCCTTCTGGATCAAGAACAACCACGTCTTCAGGATAGCCGTAATTCAACATCACTCGTGCTCGTTCTTCGAGCATGTCTAAATCAAGGCTAGATGGAGTGAGGAGTTTTACTTTCTTTTCGAGACTATTTTTTTGAGTGCTAGTAATACGAACAGCAGTTTCTGCTTTTAAAACGCGCTTTTGAAGCTGCCACCACGACAATAATCCCCTCTCACCGTGAAGAATGTGATAGGTAAAATACACCAACAGCGACAGCCCCAAAATAGAGACAGCCGACGTCTTCATTTGTTTTCGGATGCCGTGAAAAAGCGACATTATCAACCATGGATCCTTCAGTTATGAATGAGTCCACGGCCCCAAACCCAGGATTACAATAGCTCAGTTTGTATTAACAAAACCTTTCCATATACATTAAGAGATGGAAACTATCTATTTCCCGAACGCGTGTATTTTAGGAAAAATAGCACTTGGCCCGAGTTCGTCTTCAATTCGAATAAGTTGGTTGTATTTGGCAAGTCTATCAGAACGGCTTAGTGAGCCTGACTTTATTTGTCCAGAATTGGTTGCGACGGCTATATCTGCAATTGTTGAGTCTTCTGTTTCGCCTGAACGATGGGAAATGATGGTTTTATACCCAGATTTGTGTGCCATTTCCACGGTTTTTAGGGTTTCTGAAAGTGTGCCGATTTGATTAACTTTTATGAGAATGGAGTTTGCTACTCTCTTTTCAATTCCTTTAGCGAGACGATGTGGATTAGTTACGAAGAGATCATCACCAACAAGCTGAACCTTATTTCCAATTTCACGAGTAAGTTTTTCCCAACCATCCCAATCGTCCTCTGCCATACCATCTTCAATAGATATAATAGGATATTTCTCAATCAAATTTCCCCAATAAGCAACCATTTCATCTGCACTTAAGGATTTACCTTCGCCACTTAGCTCATATTTTTTGTTTTTAAAAAACTCACTCGAAGCTGCGTCAATAGCAAGCATTACGTCGCTACCAGGCTTAAAGCCAGCACTCTCAATAGCTTTCATAATGTAGTCGAGTGCATCGTGGGTAGAAGCGATATCCGGGGCGAAGCCGCCCTCATCACCGACATTTGTATTGTGTCCCGAGTCGCTTAAGCCTTTTTTTAGAGTTTGAAATATTTCACAACCAATGCGAATAGCATTACAAACGCTTGTTGCCCCTATCGGCATGATCATGAACTCTTGAATATCAATTGTATTGTCGGCATGCTGACCGCCATTGAGGATGTTCATCATCGGTACAGGTAAAGTATTTGCAAAGGTACCACCAACATAGCGGTATAATGGAAGGTCGAGATCTTTAGCTGCTGCTTTAGCTACAGCTAAAGAAACGCCTAAAATAGCATTTGCGCCAAGGCGGCTTTTATCTTGGGTTCCATCTAGGTCAATCATTGCACGATCAATATGCAATTGCTGCTCAGCTTCAAGGCCAGAAAGTGCGTCAAAGATTTCCCCATTGACCGACTCACAGGCTTTTAATACCCCCTTTCCACCATATCTGTAGTTATCACCATCTCGAAGTTCTAGTGCTTCATGGGAGCCTGTAGATGCACCTGAAGGTACAGCTGCTCTACCCAGAGTACCTGTTTCAAGGGTAACATCAACTTCAACTGTCGGGTTGCCTCGGCTATCGATAATTTCTCGAGCGTAGATATCTGTAATGGCAGTCATAGTTCTATCCTTAAGTTGCTAGGCCCGTAAGTAAAACGCTTCCTATTAACCTCTGGCCGGGCATTCAGCAAGGATAAGGTATCAACTGATTACTTCTAATTTACTAGTGCTGATAATATTTTCATTGCACCTAGTGTGACCGATGCCGTAAGACGGCGTCATGTCTATAATAGTTAGCATTTCCAAACTCTCAAAAACTTACGCATCAGGGTTTCTTGCCTTACGCAATATTGACCTAGATATCCGGCAGGGTGAAATCCTAGCGCTACTTGGACCAAATGGTGCCGGTAAAACAACTTTGATAAGTATCATCTGCGGGATAGTAACTCCCACCTCTGGTTCAGTTCGAGTGGCTGACCGCGATATCATTACGGATTATAAGAGAACCCGCGCCATGATAGGTTTGGTTCCACAGGAATTAACTACTGAGACCTTTGAGACAGTAATGGGTAGTATTACTTTCACCCGTGGGCTTTTTGGTAAGAGCCCTGATGCATCCTATATCGAAGATGTACTCCGGTCTTTATCTTTATGGGAAAAGCGAAATAGTAAAATTATTACCCTCTCGGGTGGTATGAAACGACGTCTTTTAATTGCCAAAGCTCTTTCGCATGAACCGCGCATCCTTTTTTTAGATGAGCCTACTGCCGGAGTTGATGTGGAACTGAGAAAGGATATGTGGAATCTTATACGTGGCCTCCGTGATACTGGAGTGACTATTATACTGACAACCCATTATATAGAAGAGGCTGAAGAGATTGCCGATAGAGTAGCCTTTATTAGCCAGGGAGAAATAATTGTCGTTGATGACAAAGTTGACTTAATGCGTAAACTGGGTCGAAAGAGGCTCGTTTTGGAACTATTTGAGCCCCTACGTTTTATTCCCGACTCACTATCTAGCTATAAAATGGAGCTTAAAGATGGTGGTCGCTATATGGTCTACACTTATGATGTCCATTCTGAGCGCAAGGGCATTACCGCCTTGATGACGGATCTTGGTCAAGCAGGAATACGTTATAAAGATATGACAACAGAACAAAGTTCATTAGAAGATATATTTGTTGATTTAGTGAGGCGTAAATCATGAATTTCCGTGGAGTATTTGCAATTTACAAGTTTGAGATGGCACGTACACAGCGTACATTATTACAAACTGTTGTTGCTCCAGTAATCTCCACATCCTTATACTTTGTTGTCTTTGGCTCAGCTATTGGTGCACACATAGCCGAGATTCAGGGTGTGCAATATGGAGCCTTTATCGTACCTGGTTTGATAATGTTTACGTTATTGATACAAAGTATTTCGAACGCGTCCTTTGGTATATTTTTTCCAAAGTTCACAGGAACAATCTATGAAATTCTGTCTGCTCCAGTGTCGCATTTAGAAATTATTATTGGTTATGTTGGTGCGGCCGCTACTAAATCAACATTAGTGGGACTAATCATTCTAATCACATCTGGAATTTTTGTGCCATTGGATATTATGCATCCTGTGTGGATGTTAGTTTTTCTTCTTTTAACGGCCGTTACATTTAGTTTATTCGGTTTTATTATAGGTATTTGGGCAGACGATTTTGAAAAATTGCAATTGGTTCGCCTCTTGATAATAACACCCCTGGCCTTCCTTGGAGGTAGTTTTTATTCTATCGATATGTTACCTGATTTCTGGCAAAACGTTACACTTTTCAATCCGGTACTCTATCTTATAAGTGGATTTCGTTGGAGTTTTTATGAGATTGCAGATATTCCAATTGCGATTAGCCTAGGGGTGATTTCTTTTTTTCTAGCTTCCTTTGTGATTATAACACGTTGGATATTTCAGACGGGTTATCGACTAAAAAATTAGTTAATTCATTTACTATGATAAAGTGTTACGCCACACAACTGGGAATAGATCGCAGTCAAGAATGCCGCCGGGCTTGATATCTGGATCCCACGGAATGCGCATCAAGTTGGGGCGAGGATTATATGTAACGTCGTCGCCTGTCCAGCGTGTTACATAGGCCCGCCTTCTTATTGTGCTACTTTGATTTCCTGGAGCGCCATGTAACGTGAGGGCGTGGTGGATTGTACAATCGCCGGGTTCGAGCTCGAACCAAACTATGTCATAGTTTTCGCGATTATTATCTATATCGGGTACGTTTGGGAGGTCCTCGGTATAGTTTTCCTCTGGATTAAAACTAATAGCAAGGTAACGCTCTCCCCAGAGGTGAGAACCTTTTATGTATTCTACTGCACCAGTATCGTAAGTTACAGGGTCGAGAGCTAGCCACAGCGTTGATATTTGGTTTCCAGAAACTGGCCAATAGGTAGCATCATGATGCCATACTGTTGGCGATAGAGCTCCTGGTTCTTTAACAAGAAGTTGATCGAAAAGAAGATTTACTTTGGATGCACCCATGAGGGTACCCGCTATTTCAGCTGCGGGCGATGTAAACGCTGCCTTGCGAAACCCTTCCATATGATGAGAGAGAAAAGTATCATAAAAAAAAGTTCCCCCATCGGTTGGCTTTATAGTATCGATAGGCTTATGCATGGGAGACGGCTTAGCCATAGCGCGCTCGGTCACTTCACGAAGCTGTTCTATCCAGTTTTCATTAAAAAATGATCGTAGGCAAACAACGCCATCACGTTGAAAAGCTTCAATCTCTTCTCGGGTAATTGGACGTTGCAGCGGTTTAGCCACTTGTTTCTCCACGGCTGAATTAAAATATTCTACCTTTTTAATGATGTTAATTCTCGAGGAGTCAAAATTCAAATGGGTTTGTTTTTGCTAACCGATCAAATTCCAAAAGCATTTCTATTATATTTTTGATCTTAGAAAGAGGAATCATATTTGGGCCATCGGAAGGAGCGTTGTCGGGGTCCTGATGTGTTTCCATGAAAATGGCAGCAATACCAATAGAAACGGCAGCACGTGCCAGGATAGGAGCAAATTCACGCTCTCCCCCTGAAACACCGCCTTGACCACCCGGTTGTTGGACAGAGTGTGTGGCGTCGAATACTACGGGGTGCCCCGTGCGGGCGAGAATTGGAAGACTTCGCATGTCAGCAACTAGGGTGTTATAGCCAAAACTTACACCGCGTTCACAGAGCATTACGTCATTGTTACCAAACGATAAAATTTTGTCCAAAACATTGACCATATCCCAAGGGGCCAAAAATTGACCTTTTTT
>PBLS01000056.1 GCA_002721825.1 Magnetovibrio sp. | reverse complement strand
TAACAATTAGACCAGCAAGGTCTCGTAGTTTTAGTTGGCGGGCAATTTCCGTTGCGGCCTCTATATTGGTTTTAAGAGCAGTCTCTTCGATATTGCGTTCTTTTGTGGCGCGGCCTGAGTTAACGTCAATTGCGACAAGCGCTTCAGTCGGATTGATGATAATGTAACCGCCTGATTTGAGGCGGACTTCATTTGAATGGATTGCCTCCAACTGATCGTCAATACCATAGTTAAGCGTTAGAGGCGATTCTGTTTTTTTATATTTTTGCACCTTCTTTGCATGGCTTGGGATCAATATTTTCATGAAATCCTTAGCCGACCGATAACCCTCCTCACCGTGTACTATGACTTCGTCAATATCTTTTGTATACAAATCCCGAATAGACCGTTTAATTAAGTCTCCCTCTTCGTGTACGAGCGAAGGAGCAATCGAATTTAGTGTTAGCTCTCTAATTTGATTCCAAAGTCTAAGTAGATAGTCGTAATCCCGTCTAATCTCGGCGCGGGACCGCTGTGAGCCAGCTGTCCGGACTATCACTGCCATGCCTTCCAAAATGCCAAGGTCGTTTATAATTTTTCTTAATTTTTTTCTGTCAGATATACTGCCGATTTTACGGGAAATTCCGCCTCCTCGATCCGTGTTAGGCATAAGTACACAATAACGGCCGGCGAGAGATAGGTAGGTCGAGAGTGCGGCGCCTTTTGTGCCACGCTCTTCCTTGACCACTTGAATGAGCAAGATTTGACGACGCTTAATTACTTCCTGGATTTTGTAATTTTTGCGTTGGCTGATTTCCGGTCGCCGAGCTTCAAATTCTTCGCTATCGTCACCGCCAAGAGTTTCAATTGGACTTTCTTCCTCCTCACCTGACTCCTCAATCTCTGATGATTTTGCTGCTGCAGCACGTTCTTCAGCTATCAGTGCTTCGCGGTCAGCCACAGGAATTTGATAGTAGTCAGGATGAATTTCGCTAAATGCGAGGAAACCGTGACGGTTGCCTCCATAATCTACAAACGCAGCCTGAAGAGATGGCTCCACTCGAGTTACTTTAGCTAAGTATATATTCCCTTTAAGTCGTTTTCGGGACTGAACTTCGACGTCGAAATCTTCCAGACGGTTTCCATTGACAACCAGCACTCGAGTCTCTTCCGAGTGCGTGGAGTCGATTAACATACGTTTCGTTGCCATAAGCATTTAAGCTCCGCAGCGTTTCCCCGTAGACATGTGAAGACATGACTATGGTTAAAGCCCTGGTTATAATGATGCTGATGTCCATTTCCATCACGCCGAAGATACCGAAATTCTTTTGTGTCGGATTTAGCATGTTATAGACGGCTCTTTCAGTCATCGGGTTAAACTCTGAAGAATTTTCTGTGTAGAATTGCCTGTATCGAAGTGTAGCAAGGGGTAACCATTTAGAATACTAGAATTGAATTAAATTGCACGCGCTACACTCCGAGTTTTCTGTAAAATCTGTTAAAAGTAATTTCTTTAATGTCAACATAACATAACTCTAGGAATTTAGTTCGACAATGTTTTGTCGAAAAAATACTTTGATGACTTTTTATAATATTTTATTCAGACGGTATTGTACTAATTTTTGTATTATAAAACAGTAGGTAGATCAGCCATAGAGAACACTGGGCTAGGGCGTTGCTGGAGAAATTTTCTTGTATTATAGCCGATTGGTAAAATTTATTGTAATTATTATATTAACTTGGACGGCTATGCTCGGGCTGGAAAAGGCAAGTCAAGCGCAAGTGGCACCAAACATAGTCACAGATATTCGAATCGGAACTATTGGCAAGCTAACACGTATTGTTTTTGAATTTACTGCACCCATAAGCGTAAAACTGTTTACGCTCAACAGTCCTTATCGCATTGTCGTTGATATGCCAGAAGTCGGTTGGCGCTTGCCACCTAAGCCTTTACCAGCAGAGAAAGGGCTGTATTTGCGTCTACGTTACGGGCTCTATAAACCCGGTAATTCACGGGTAGTTCTAGACCTAAAAGAACCGGTTTCTATATATCATGCAGGGGTTATGGCGCCTAGCGGCAAATACGGGCACCGTTTGAAAATTGAGTTGGAAGCGACAACAAAAGCAAAGTTTTATAATACTCTAAAAAAGGGAGCTCTTTCCATTCCATCTCAAAACGCTGTTAACCATTCGCCTGCTGCCCCACTACCTAATGTCTTGGGTTTTCCTACGCAAGAGTTGAAAATGAAGACTAAGACCTTAGGTTATCATAAAACCAATAAAGGAACGCGACGGTTTCAAAGTCCGCCAAGAAAGCCGCCAAATAGTTCAAAAAGCGTTAGGACTTATACTGTAATTATTGATCCAGGTCATGGCGGTATTGATCCTGGTGCCATAAGTCTCTCGGGTATATACGAAAAATCAATCACACTAGTTATGGCCCGAGAACTCCGAACGGAACTGAAAAAATATAGAAATTTTAAGGCGATTTTGACGAGGGATAGAGATATTTTTGTTCCCCTGCGCGATCGGCTTCGTCTTGCTCGAGAGGCTGAAGCGGATCTGTTCATATCGATCCACGCGGATTCTATAAAAAATTCTAAAATTTCGGGCCCTTCGGTCTATACGCTCTCTGAGCGAGCTTCAGATAAAGAGGCAGCGATGTTGGCTGAAAAGGAAAATAAAGTCGACCTAATTGCTGGCATTGATCTTTCACAACAAAACCCAGAGGTGACAGGAATCCTTATTGATCTAGCGCAGCGAGAAACAAAAAATCGATCAGTACGATTTGCAGGTGAGTTAATTGTTGCATTGAAAAATAGAACAAAGCTACTGCGTAAAACGCATAGGTTTGCAGGGTTCGTAGTGCTAAAAGCGCCAGATGTGCCATCAGTCTTACTGGAGCTTGGCTTTCTTTCGAGCCCAAAAGATGAGCGTGCACTTCAAGACCGTCGTTACCGAGCCCGATTAGCAGCTGGAATCGCTGAAGCTGTTAATGCTTATTTTGCTCAAATTGAGCAGGCCCTGGACCGTTGATTGTTAGATTGTATTGGTTTCTGGGCTAAAAACTTTTCGTAATCAAGCTACTTACTTTGCTATTGATTGTGTTATAAAGGCAGATAGGTGTGTAAGTCTTTGCACGTACTAATCGAATTATTTGGTATATAGCCATCATGGTCCGAGTGCTATTAACCTCTGTAGGTATTTTATTAATCTTTGGAGCGCTGGTTGTAGGCGGAGGTATCTCTATTTTTTATAAGTTTGGTCAGGCACTCCCAGATTATCGACAATTAGCAAATTATACTCCTCCCGTTATGACACGCATTCATGCTGGAGATGGCAGGCTACTAGCGGAATATGCCATAGAGAAACGGGTTTTCGTCCCAATTGGGGCTATGCCTAAGAAATTGATCCAAGCTTTTCTAGCTGCAGAGGATCAAAATTTTTACAGACATGTAGGGATCGATATCAAAGGAGTGTTGAGGGCAATCCTAGTAAACGTGAGAAACCTTGGTTCATCTAAAAGGTTGGTTGGGGCGTCTACAATTACCCAGCAAGTGGCAAAAAATTTTTTGCTTTCGAACGAAGTTTCCTGGCAGCGTAAAATTAAGGAGGCTATTTTAGCATTCCGTATCGAGCGTGCCTTTTCTAAAGATCGAATCCTAGAACTATATTTAAATGAAATTTATCTTGGCTTTGGCTCCTATGGTGTTGCCACCGCAGCACTTAACTATTTTAATAAGTCATTAAATGAACTTTCGATTGCTGAGATTGCGTATATTGCAGCGCTCCCAAAGGCACCTAACAACTACCATCCGATTCGTCATCCGGAATCAGCTAAGACGCGTCGCAACTGGGTCATTACACGTATGCTTGAAGAAAAATTCATCGAGCTTGCCGAAGCCCAAAAAGCAAAGCAGGTGCCCCTTTTGATTTCTAGGCGTCATGAGACTGAGTTCGTAAATGCCGGCTATTTCACCGAAGAAGTCAGGCGGCAGCTCGCGTCTCGCTACGGTAACGAAAAACTCTACACGGGGGGTCTTTCCGTGCGAACAACCCTTAACCCGAGACTTCAGTCAATTGCCGATAGAGTTATCAAGGAAGGGCTTCGAGCCTATGACCGACGCCATGGGTACCGCGGACCTTTTTTTAATGTTTCAGAACACATTCGGTTAAATGAACCCATAAGTTGGTCGCGGGTTTTATTCAAAAATCGTCGACCGAAAGGTTTAGAAGAATGGTTGCTGGCGATCGTGATCAATACTGATGGTAAATTTGCATATATATCCGTTGAAGATGGTCAAGCGGGGCGGATCCCTCTGGTAGAGTTGACCTGGGCTCGGAAAGCTATGAAAAATCAGAAACGTGGTCCTAAAATTAAGCATCCTGCTGAAGTATTATCTAGCGGGGATGTGATAGCTGTTTCGCGCTTGCGACTACCTGATGATAAAAATCCTATAAACGATGATTTATACGGTCTTCGACAAATTCCAGCAATTAATGGAGCAATAGTTGCACTAGATCCACATACGGGGCGTGTTTTAGCTATGACAGGCGGGTACTCCACGGAAACAAGCCATTTTAACCGTGCTATTCAGGCTTTCCGACAACCCGGTTCGGCTTTTAAGCCTTTTGTATACCTGGCGGCTCTTGATGAAGGTTACACACCCTCTACCTTGATTTTGGATGCACCATTTGTCATCGATCAAGGACCCGGCTTGCCTAAGTGGAGGCCTGCTAACTACACAAAAAAATTTTATGGGCCGAGTACCATGCGTCTTGGTATTGAAAAATCGCGTAACTTAATGACTGTACGGTTAGCGCAAACAATTGGAATGGAAAAGGTAGCTAGATACGCGAAGAATTTTGGTATTGTAGATAATATGCGGCAGACTTTGGCAATGTCTCTTGGCGCAACTGAGACTACTCTTATGCGTTTAACGAGGGCTTACGCAATGCTCGTTAATGGCGGAAAACGAATCACCCCATCTCTTATAGACCGAATACAGGACCGGAATGGTCAAACGGTATTTCGCCATGATCAACGAGAGTGTTTGAATTGCCTTGCTGATGCTTGGGTTGGACAAAAACCTCCCAGGGTTCCTGACAAACGTGAACAAGTTACAGATGCTGGAAGCGCTTATCAAGTGGTGGGCATGTTGAAGGGGGTTGTGCAACGTGGTACTGGGCGAAGAATAGCAAAACTTGGAAGGCCGCTCGCGGGCAAAACAGGGACTACTAATAAAGAACGCGATACCTGGTTTATCGGTTTCTCAACCGATCTCGCAGTTGGTGTTTACGCAGGGTTCGATACTCCTATGCCCTTAGGGCGATATGAAACGGGCTCATCAGTAGCGGCTCCAATATTTAGGGATTTTATGGCGGAAGCGCTTAAGGACGAACCCGCAATACCATTCCGCATACCTCCAAATATCCGGCTCGTCCGAGTTGACGCTCGAACAGGGCAGCGAGCGTCAGTTGATACGAAGAATGTCATTTTGGAGGCTTTTAAGCCAGGCACCGTACCAACACGGAATGGTAAGGTCTTAGATGGTAAGTTTTTCACGAAGGGTAAGCTATCCTCAGACCCTCCTATTATGGGGACTGGAGGTCTCTACTGATTATAAAATTTGAAAGCTCTCTCTTTCACACGCATAACATTCGACTGCAAGCGTAAAACCGATTAAAGAATATGTGGATATTTTATATCTTAACTAACGTTTATCCTGCGCGATGTGGTCACATGTTTCTGTATATAACTTTGAAACTAGAGAGGGAATATGAGTAACAAGAGCCAGGCATTAGTAGGTAGGGTTGGGAAAATAGCAACTTCGACATTAGCCAATGCCTTGGATGACTTCGGGTTAGCCGATCAGATCCTGCCAACAATCAAGGCGGTTGCTACTGGTATGCGCGCTGCTGGTCCAGCAGTGACTATCCGTGAAAGCGTAGGTGAGTTGGGGGCATATAGTTCAGAGGATTTTAAGGTTGGTGCTATTATTGACGCTGCTGATTTTGGAGATTTCTTGATCATTTCGGGGGGCGGGGCCCGCGTCTCAACTTGGGGAGGAATGGCCTCTTTTGCGGCGAAGAAAAAAGGCATAGTCGGCTTAATCGCCGATATTGGTGTACGTGATTTGGAGGAGATGATCGAATTTAACTTTCCCGTTTTTGCACGTCACTTGACACCGCTGACTGGCCGCACCCGATTAAAGGTTGAGGAGATCAATGAGCCGGTTGAGGTTGATGGTGTAATTATTGAGCCTGGCGACTTGGTTGTGGCAGATAGTACTGGTGTAGTAGTGCTACCATCAGCGTGCGCAGAAAAAATAATCATAAACGCCGAACATTATAATGCCGATGATAGTTTGGCTATTAAAGATCTGGACAATGGTTTAACTTTCTCTGAAGTTATGCGCAAATATACGCGGATATAATGCAATAGCAGTAAATAGACTTCACATATTTTATTGATGTTAGTTGACGTGAATGCTGATCAAGTGTGAAAGAGTAATAATTCATTTAAATCGTTAGGAATGTTGCACTATGTTGAGGGTGTTTAATACTTCGATACTCTCTTAGCGTTGTAATGTAAGTTTCAATAAAAGAATAGGATCTACTGATAATGCGTGCTGAAATTGAAACGTTGGTGTCCGAAATAGAGCAGTCAATTAAACTGCTAAGGAGGTATCTTTGACTACGACAATGCGAAGTTACGTCTAGAAGAATTAAACGCACTAACCGAAGACCCTGATCTTTGGAGTAACCCGATTAACGCGCAAGATGTGATGCGAGAGCGTACTCGGCTCGAGAATAGTATTAAAATCATAGATAAAATGCAGCAAGAAGTGGCGGATAGTATTGACTTGGTTGAGCTCGGACAGGCTGAAGGCGACGAGGAGATCATAACAGATGCGGTCCAAGTTTTGACTGAGATAAAGGATAGTTCTGCTAAGGCTGAGTTTGAAACTTTGTTGTCTGGCGAAGCCGATGTTAATGATTGCTATCTAGAAATTCATGCAGGAGCAGGGGGTACCGAGGCGCAGGATTGGGCTGAAATGCTTCTAAGAATGTATGCGCGGTGGTGCGACGCTCATCAATATAGCATAGAGTGGCTTGAAGAAAGCGCTGGGGAAGAGGCTGGTGTAAAATCCGCGACCATAAAGGTTAAAGGCCGAAACGCCTACGGCTGGTTGAAGACGGAGTCAGGAGTTCATCGATTGGTTAGAATTTCACCCTTTGATTCGAATGCGAGGCGGCACACTAGTTTTGCATCTGCCTGGGTGTATCCTGTAATAAATGACAATATTGAGATAGAACTTGAAGATAAAGACCTTCGTGTCGATACCTACCGAGCATCTGGTGCCGGTGGTCAACACGTAAATAAAACTGATTCGGCAGTTAGAATTACTCATTTGCCGACTGGAATAGCTGTTCAATGTCAAAATGATCGTTCACAGCATAAGAACCGTGCCCAGGCTTTAGTAATGCTAAAGTCCCGTCTCTATGAAGCGGAACTACAAAAACGTGAGGAGGCGGCATCGGCGGAGCATGATGCAAAGTCTGATATAGGTTGGGGACATCAGATTCGATCGTACGTTTTACAACCTTATCAGATGGTCAAGGATCTTCGTACCGAAGTAGAGACATCAGACACACAAGCGGTTCTTAACGGGGACCTTGATCCTTTTATGACCGCGGCTTTAGCCCAACGAGTAAAAGGCAACGATGGGGAAAGTATAAACTAAACCTTCATTTCAACGCTAAGTTTTTGTGAAGGTCACGCGACAACTAGCCTTAGGGCAATTCATGATTGAATAGCTGCTAGGACTTCTTCGGCGTGTCCTTTGACTTTTACTTTTGGCCAAATTTTTTGAACAATACCAAAACTATCGATGAGGAACGTAGTCCGCACGATACCCATGAATTCGCGTCCATAGAGCTTTTTCTTTTTCCATACACCGTAGGCTTCACATAATGTACCCTTCTCGTCGGAAATCAGAGTGAAGTTGAGATTATATTTTGTCTTAAAATTTTTGTGGCGCACTACGGTTTCCTTGGACACACCAATAATCAAAGCACCGGCATTATTAAAATCTTTTGTGTAATCCCTAAAATCCACGGCTTCTGATGTGCAACCTGGTGTCATGTTTTTTGGATAGAAATAAAGAACTACTCTTTGACCTCTTAGTTCATTCAACGAGAGGATCTCACCGCTGTCTGTTGGCAAGGAAAACCGGGGGGCTTTATCACCAATCTTTAAAACCATTAAGCCCTCCACTTAGATAGTGAGTTTTCCCATTAATAAAGTTGTGTCTATCTGATCGAGAATAAACAATTATAATTTATACGCGCAAGTTATTGGTGATTTTATTTCATAGCGAATCGATAATTTTAAGCGTATGATAAAAGACGGAAATTTTACTTAAGGTTTTTTGAGGAATTCATTTGTCGGACGGTTTTACTAACTTTTATATCATAAAATTCTGGAATAAGTTGAAGACTGCTATAGAAACGGAAAAGACGAGTTATGAAGCGTTTCCAATACCAGTAGCTTTTGGGTTCAGATATTGCTGGTAAGATTGGGTCGGCTCTAGGGGCTGGGTATAGAGGTAAAGTCATGCTGTGGCGTACCGCCAAAGTTGTTTTCCAGTTATTGGGTGGGCTTGGCGCTGGATTAGCTGTTATATTTGGGGTGCTGGCATGGCAACTGTCTAAAGGCCCTATTTCCATAGGTTTTCTTACGGAACACCTTGAGCGTGAACTCAATAAAAATCACCCTAAATTTAAAATAAAAGTGGGTGATACTATTCTCACTTGGGCGGGCTGGCAGCGAGCTTTAGATATTCGTATCCTTGATCTCACGGTCACTGGCGTCAATGGCACAAAAATAGGTAGTGTTCCAGAAGCGTGGTTTTCTTTAAGTGGCGATGCGTTACTAATGGGTAGATTTGAACCGCGGGCAATTGAATTTTATGGTCCGCGCTTGAGCATTCGGCGAGACATTGATGGTTCTATAGATATTGGATTCGGTAGTACGGGTACTAGTGACGGAACAGAGGTCATAGCACGTGGATTCTTTGACCAATTTATATTGAGCAAGAAACTTAAAAAGCCAATAAGGCATCTTAAGAGGGTTGCTATTATTGAGGGTACCGTCACCATTGTTGATGAGGTTCTCAAACGGACATGGGAGGTGCCAATTGCTGATATCCGAGTTGATCAGTTGGATGATCGGCTCCATGGGAAAATAAACTTATCACTTGCCCATGACGGTAAAATAACAAGGTTGGTTGGCGATGGTGTGTACAGTTTCAAGGACAGAAAGGTTAGTCTGAAATTTAACTTTAAAAATGTTGACCCGACTTTATTTGCCGATTTTAGTAATCGATTAATACCTTTTCAGAAAATAGAGATGCCAATTTCGGGCAGTCTAAGGATTGTTTTTCCAATTGATGACCAGATAGAGGAGATTCATGCAAATATAACTGGTAATCGTGGTAAAGTGAAACTGCGAGGCGCGCATACACAGGACCTTGACGTAGTTTCAATGAAATTGAAGGCCGAATTTAAATCTGGGTCAGGTGTTGACTTAGAGGCCTTTGATATAAAATTTTCTGAAAATACAGAGATTACTCTACCAAACTCTGATCGTGATGTTTTTCCACTAAGTAGCCTTTCTATGAGTGGCCGGTTTTCAGAGAATGGTCACGTAATTGAGTTGCACAAGATGACGGCAGACCTAAATGGCCCGATGTTGAGCCTATCGTCTAAATTGCAAAGAAATAATAAAAAAACAGGTTTGAAAAATTATCAGGTCAAGGGGCATATGGATCGAATTGCTATTAACTCTTTTCTAAAACGCTGGCCGAAAAGGATTGCCCCTTTGCCAAGAAAGTGGATCACGGAACATATAAGCGAGGGTTTTATACGAAATGTAAGTTTTGACACAGATGTGACAGTAACGACAGATAATAAAATTGAATTGGTCTCGATATCAGGTGGATTTAATATCGATGATACCAGTGTGAATTATTTGCCTCCTAGCATGCCGACAGTTAGCAGTGTTTCGGCAAGCGTGAAGTTTGATGAACGGCATGTTTCGATACAAATTAAAACTGGCAGGTCCAAACAGCTTGAACTTGTCGATAGCCGAATATTGATAACAGGTTTAGATCAAATTGATCAGTTCGCAGATATTGATCTTAATATAAAAGGCGGAGTGAGCGAACAATTAGCTTATATTAATCATGAGCCATTTCAATTAGCTTCAAAGCTTGGTCTAGACGTGGGTCAAACTGGGGGTACAGCAAATACTCGCCTCAAATTATATTTTATTTTGGAGAAGGAACTATCTTTTAAACAAATTAAGTTGTGGGCACGTTCTACCCTTTTAGGGGCTCGAATTGAAAATTTATTTCATGGGCACGGTATAGATAACGCAGATCTTAACCTTCGTCTTGATGCGCATGGTGTGAATGTAACAGGGAGTGCAGAGATAGAGACGATGCCTACCGAAATTGCGTGGCGATATAACTTTTCAAAAAACGCCAACTTTATCAGCAAGTACACATTAAACATAGACGTAAAGGATATTCAGCGCTTAACAAAAATAGGAGTTAAAACGGAATACCTACCGAATAAATTCATCCGAGGTGAGGCAAAGCCTGAGATATCATACACTATTCTTGATAAGGATACCAAGCGGTTGGAAGTAATGGTAGATATTTCGAATTTAGAGCTTTTTATGCCCGCGTTTGGTTGGTCAAAAAAGAGGGGCCAGAAGGGTAAGGCAACATTCATTGCCGATTTAGAGAATGACTTAATCGCTGATGTTCCAGCGTTTAGTCTAAAGGCACCGGATCTTTCTATAAATGGAAAAGCAAATTTTGCGTTTGATGGGAGCGGTCTGGAAAAAATTGAATTTTCTCAGTTTTCAATTGGACGAACAGAAATGGTTGGAGCATTGATACCCAAATCTAATGGTGGTTGGGAGGCGGGCTTTCATGGGCCAGCTTTTGACTTGTCACCAATTTGGGACGAAATAATGCTGGAAGAAGACCCCGATGAAGATGAAAGCTCATTTCTTGATCGCTTGCACCTTGCGGCAGAATTCAAAAAGGTTTGGTTAAACGACACACATAGTCTTGAAGATTTATCAGGGACTTTTGTTCGTGGAGATAGCTATTGGCATACGGTTTTGATGAGTACTCGTATTGGAAGTGATGCAACGTTTGACTTACAAATCCAATCAGGTGCTGATAATGTGCGCAAATTTTCGATGCATGCTCAAAATGCAGGTAAGGTCTTAAAAGTACTTGATCTTTATCCAAATATGATTGGAGGAAATCTTTATATAAAGGGAAATTATGATGATGTTAAACCGGATCGTCCTTTGAGGGGTCGTGTTATGATCGACGATTATAGGATAATCAATGCGCCAGCCTTAGCGCATGTTCTTAGTATTATGTCTTTAACGGGGATTCTAGAGGCTCTACAAGGCCCAGGCTTAGGGTTCACTAAACTCAATATCCCGTTCGAAATTTCTCAAGGTGTGTTTAAGTTTAATGATGCGAATGCCACAGGTACATCCCTGGGATTTACGGCTTCGGGTAAAATTTTTCGTCACACAGATGTCATTGACTTTTCGGGAACTGTGATCCCAGCTTATCTTATAAATTCGGTGTTTGGTCGTATCCCAGTGCTTGGTAGCCTGTTGACGGGTGGTGAAAAGGGGGGCGGGGTTTTTGCTGCTAACTTTACAATGTCCGGGCCCATGGAGGAACCAGTGGTATCAGTGAATCCGTTATCGGTCTTAACACCAGGGTTCTTACGCAATATATTCGATATTTTCACTGATCCTGGGGCAGAACAACTTAATAGTGGTGGCAAATTATTGGCACCAAGCAACAAATGATTTACATAGGAGTGGAGTGTAACAACTGGGCAACTACTTAGGCCAACATATTTGAATAAATCTACTCCGTACCCTTTTGTTGCTCAATAATTAGAACTAGTAGCAAATTCAGGTCGATAGAAACTTGCCTTTTGCAGTTTATATGTTCTTAGTGTGTGCTTTTGTTTGGTTTGTTTATTTGGTGACGCGGAAAAGGATATGCCGTTTTTTTCCAGCGGAGAGCTTTATAATTCCATCAGAATCTGCATGTACATCGGATACCATCATAGTTTCACTAGAAATTATGCTATCGTTTAGTCGGGCACCGCCGCCTCTGATCAATCGGCGCGCCTCGCCATTAGAGCTACTTAGATTACCGCGGCGAAATAATTCAAAAATGGCAATTCCGACACCCAGTTCTTTGCGTGGTATGTTGAGTGTAGGTAGCCCAGCGGCTGTAGAACCTTTTTCGAAAGTTTGGTAGGCAGTTAATCGTGATTTTTGAGCGGCAGTTTTTCCGTGGCAAAGGGCTGTAACAGCATCGGCAAGGACCTTTTTGGCAGTGTTCAATTCAGAGCCTTTGAGTTTCTCTAACTTAACTATTTCGTCCGTTGGAATTTCAGTAAACAGTCTGAGAAATTTGCCAACATCATCGTCTTCTGTATTGCGCCAATACTGCCAATAATCGTACGGCGATAACAAGTCGGCATTAAGCCACACGGCCCCAGCTGCAGTTTTGCCCATTTTTACGCCAGACGCAGTTGTTAGGAGAGGTGTGGTGAGGCCAAATAGCTCCTTATCTTCAACACGTCGGGTCAGTTCTATCCCATTTAAAATATTACCCCATTGGTCCGAGCCGCCCATTTGCAATACGCAGTTATGCCTTCGCGCTAATTCCAAGAAGTCATAGGCCTGAAAAACCATATAGTTGAACTCTAAAAAGGTGAGATGCTGCTTGCGCGCTAGGCGTTGCTTTATTGATTCGAATCCTAACATTCGGTTGATGGAAAAGTGTCGACCGTAATCACGTAGGAATTGGATATAATCCAGTCCGTTTAGCCAATCATTATTATTAACCATAATTGCATCTTTTGGCCCATTCCCAAAGGTGAGGTATTTTTTGAAATTTTTTTTAATGCCTTCCATGTTTTTAGCGATTGTCTCGTTGTTTATTAACTTACGTGTTTCTTCCTTCCCAGATGGATCGCCAACCTTAGAAGTCCCACCTCCCATCAAAACGATGGGTTTATGCCCTGTTTTTTGAAGTAACCTGAGGAGCATAATAGAAACCAAGCTACCAGCATGCAGGCTCGGAGCTGTGCAGTCAAAACCGATATAGGCAGTTAGTGTGTTACTGGATGCTTCTATGTCTAACCCGGTTAAGTCGGTGCTCTGGTGAACATATCCACGCTCTATAGCTAGTTTGATGAATTCTGATTTATATTGACCCATCTCGATCTCCGTGGGGCGTATTGCTAATGGGTTGCAGATCAAGGGTTTATGCTATAGGCGAGTTTAGTGCAATGCCACAAATAATCTAAATTAGGTATAAAGTATAGAAATGAGCGACGTAGGTAGGAAAAGTCGGCTGAGGGTTATTGGATTGATGAGTGGTACCTCCATGGATGGGGTTGACGCAGCTATGATTGAGACGGACGGAAATATAATTTTTGAATTTGGTCCGACGGAAGTGATTCATTACACTCCGGCTTTTCGTAAACGGTTACGTTCCATTCTTGGTAGACCAACAGATAATTCTGCGGAAACGTCTACAATCGTTCGTGAATTAACCCTTTATCACGCTAAGGTTGTGGAGAGGTTGTTGCGACGGAAAGATGTCCCTCCAAGCGAAGTTGATCTGATCGGGTTCCATGGACAGACAGTATTTCATGCGCCAAAAGAAGGTATTACCAACCAGATAGGAGATGCGATATTTTTAGCAAAAATAACTGGAATTGATGTTGTTGGTGATTTTCGTAGCGCAGATGTGGTGGCTGGCGGAGAGGGGGCGCCCTTGGCACCTATTTATCATTTGGCTCTCAGTAAAACATTGGCCCGCCCCATCGTGGTGCTAAATCTTGGTGGTGTGGGTAATGTCTCATGGATTAGTGAAAAAGATGATATTATTGCCTTTGATACGGGACCCGCTAATGCATTAATCGACGATTGGGTTTTTGGGCGAACTGGTCAAGCGTTGGACAAGGGTGGCAGGCTGGCCCGTTCTGGTAAAGTGCAGAAACAAATACTCACCACTTGGTTGAGCAATCCCTATTTCGACCAACCTGTCCCAAAATCGCTTGACCGAGATCAGTTTTCTAATGTTTTAGCAGATCTGAAAGATATATCGGTCGAAGATGGTGCAGCAACTTTGGCGGCGTTTGCGGTAGAGGTTGTTATAAAGGGGCGGAGGCACTTTCCGTCAGCACCGCTCCGCTGGCTTGTTACTGGCGGTGGGCGGCATAATTCCTCAATTATGGAGAACCTCAAAGCAAAAATTGATGCCCCAGTAGAGCCTGTAGAAGCAGTTGGGTGGGACGGTGACGCCTTAGAAGCACAGGCCTTTGCATTTTTAGCAGCCAGGACAATGGTTGGTCTACCGATAACTTTCCCTACAACCACAGGTGTTGATAGACCATTGAGAGGTGGAAAAATATTTAAGGTAAGCTAAACTTTATGGTTTTTTTGAGTCAGGGCATCATCCATATAATTTCCAATTATTTCCATTAGATCGTTACAATGCTCCAGAAAAAAGTGGTCGCCACCCTTTAACACACGATAGTCAATTTCGATATTTTTCTGTTTCCTCAACTTCTGAGCTAACTTTTCTACACTTGTGATTGGGACAAGGTCGTCTTTGTCACCATGTATGATAAGGCCTGATGCAGGGCAGGGTGCAAGGAATGAGAAGTCATGAATATTAGCTGGCAGAGCGACCGAAATAAAACGATATATATCTGGTCTTCGCATCATTAACTGCATCGCAACCCAGGCTCCGAAAGAGAATCCGCCGATCCAGCAAATTTTGGCATTGGGATTGTAACCCTGCATCCAGTCAAGTGCAGTTGCCGCGTCACTGAGCTCCCCTTGCCCGTTATCAAATACCCCTTGGGAACGGCCAACACCTCTAAAGTTGAACCTTAACGTTGAAAAGCCACGTTCTACAAAGTTTTGATATATGGTATAAACGACCTTGTTGCCCATTGTGCCACCGTGTTGCGGGTGTGGGTGGAGGACGAGCGCAATTGGTGCATTAGTTAGTTTTGAATGATGATATCTACCTTCAATTCGGCCTTCAGGTCCGTTAAAAAATACTTCAGTCATGAGTGAATTATAACCCCACTAAAATCTTAAAAAACTTGATCAAATAATCTTATATCATAAATAACAGCCATGTTTTGCAACAAGTTATTACATAAATGTGTTGCCATTATTCTTGATTCGTTTACTCAGTCTTCCTATATGTGAACCACTAGTGTTGGGTGATTCGGTTTTGTCTTTATGCTCGATACTTGTGCTTTGTAGTTTATGGTTGTGGACAAAATATCGTAGGTAATATGCTTTTCAAGAGACTTCGTGAAGATATTTCCGCTTATATGGAGCGTGATCCAGCAGCGAAAAGCCCCTTGGAGGTTATTCTTTGCTATCCAGGATTCCATGCCGTGATTTGTTACCGTATGTCAAGCTGGTTGTGGAAACATCGATTTTTTCTTATCGGTCGATTTCTTTCTCACATCGGAAAGATATTTACGGGAATTGAAATTCATCCGGGAGCTGAAATTGGTGCACGCTTTGTTATTGACCATGGTACGGGTGTGGTAATTGGAGAAACGGCTATAATCGGTTCTAATGTTACACTTTATCATGATGTTACATTGGGCGGCGTGGCTCCTAGTGTAGATTCGCACAAGCAAGTAGGACTCAAGAGACATCCAACTCTTGAAGACTATGTAATTGTGGGTTCTGGGGCACAAATTCTCGGACCTATTGTAGTTGGAACACATGCGCGGATTGGGGCTAATTCAGTGGTCACGAAATCCGTTCCATCATCGGTCACAGCGGTTGGAATCCCGGCAAGGGTTATGATGCCGCGGGAAAAAAATCAATTACTCAAATTTCAAGCTTATGCCACCCCAACTGAAGATTGCCCTGATCCATTAGTGCAAACTATTGAGGCGTTGCGTCAGCACATAATGGAACTTAATGCGCGAGTAGAATGTCTTGAGACTGAGATTGGTGATTCAGACCTTAATTCTAAATTAGGTAAGCTTCGTAAAGAGGTGGGGCAATAATTTTGTGAAATATTAAGACCCACGTTAAGGAGCTTAATAATATAATAGGCTGTGAGGATGAATTTTATGAAACTGAGTACGAAAGGTCGCTATGCTGTAATGGCAATGGTCGATTTAGCACAACACTCGAAGATTGCTCCGGTTGCATTAGCTGATGTGGCACACCGGCAAGAGATCTCTTTGTCCTACTTAGAGCAAATATTTGGAAAGTTGCGACGAAATAGTTTGGTGGACAGTGTGCGGGGGCCGGGTGGCGGATATACGCTCAGTCGGACTGCGGCCGGCACCCGAATTAGTGATATAATTTTTGCGGTTGATGAGCCAATTCAGACTACGCGTTGTAAACCGGGCTCACCATTAGGCTGTAAGTCTAATAAAAGTCGATGCCTAACACATGACCTATGGGATGAACTCGGACACCAAATTTATCTGTATCTCAGTAGCATTTCACTTGAAGATGTTGTTGAAAGGCGTGTTATGGGCCGTGGTGAGCAAATCTATCAATTGGGCCGAGCTGCCGGTTTAAGTGAATCGGCCTCCCAATAAGGTATTCACATTTATTTGGAATAATATAATGGTTTTAGAAACTTTCGTTTACCTTGATTACAATGCAACTTCTCCCGCCCGGCCTGAGGTCATGGAAATAGTTGCCGAAACTTTATCAATTGGGCCGGTAAATCCATCTTCAGGTCACAGGTATGGCCGTGAAGCACGGAGGCGGATTGAAAAAGCACGTAGTGAGGTTGCTGATTTGGTGGGTGCCAAAGCGGATCAGGTCATATTCACAATGGGCGGTACAGAGGCCAACAACTTGGTACTGAAAGGGTATGATTGTGATCAGTATGTGGTTTCAGCTGCTGAGCACGCAGCCGTAATTGAGACCGTATCGGTAATTAGCGAGGAAGTGCATCTTGTTCCAGTGTGTGAGAATGGATTGGTAGATTTAGGTGCGCTAGAGAGTATGTTAAAGGCTAGTAATATGGTTACCCTTGTTTCAGTTATGACTGCGAATAATGAAACGGGCGTTTTGCAACCGATACCTAAAGTGGTTGAAATTGCGAAGCGATATGGAGCTAAGGTCCATACAGATGCAGTTCAAGCCGCAGGTAAAATTACTTTAGACTTTCTCAATTGGGATGTGGATTTTATGACATTGTCAGCCCATAAAATTGGAGGTCCGCAAGGGGTTGGCGCAATAATATGCCAAGATAGAAATCTGCTTCGCCCTACGATGCTAGGAGGTGGGCAAGAGGGAGGCTTGCGTGCGGGAACAGAGAATGTCGCCGGGATTGCTGGATTTGGTGTCGCATCTAAATTAGCCATGGCTGAGGCTCAAGAACATAGTATCGGAGTTGCTATGTTGCGTGATAACATGGAGGCGACATTACGCAGCAAAGTACCGGAAATGAAGATTTTTGGTGAATGTGTGTCGCGGTTGCCAAATACGAGTTGTTTAACAATGCCAGGCGTCCGTAATGATAAGCAAGTTATGGCTTTTGACCTGGCAGGTGTAGCTATTAGTGCAGGTTCAGCGTGTTCCGCTGGCAAGCTTCATTCTAGTCATGTACTTGAGGCGATGGGGGTTGCTGCAGATGAGGCAAATACGATGATCAGAGTTAGTATGGGAGTAGGCTCCACAAAATGTGATTTGGAACAATTTATAAAAATTTGGTTAGATATCAGTGCTCGTAAAAATAATTTTGGTAGCCAAAAACTTATTCAGTCAGTGGCATAAGTGAACTAAAAAAGTAGTTTGAAGGTATAACGTTAGAGGTAATAAAAAATGGGTGCGATAACAAATACAGTGGCTCAGGTCCGTGAGATGACGGAAGAAAAATATAAATATGGTTTTGTTACCCATATTGAAACGGAAACGGCACCTAAAGGTTTAAACGAAGACATCATTCGGTTTATCTCAGCAAAAAAATCTGAGCCAGGATGGCTGTTAGACTGGCGACTAAAAGCTTATCGATATTGGCTGAACATGTCCGAGCCTCGATGGCAGAAACCTCAGTTTCCAGAGATTGATTATCAGGACGCATATTATTATTCAGCGCCGAAATCTATGTCCGATAAACCCAAAAGTTTGGATGAGGTTGATCCAGAATTGCTCAAAACTTATGAGAAGCTTGGGATACCTTTGCACGAGCAAGAAGTTTTAGCAGGGGTAGCCGTTGATGCTGTGTTTGACTCCGTTTCGGTTGCAACCACTTTTAAGGCTAAGCTGGAGGAAGTCGGTGTTATTTTCTGTCCTATTTCTGAGGCCGTTCAGCGTTGTCCCGATCTGGTAAAAAAATACCTTGGTAGCGTGGTACCATACACTGATAATAAACACGCCACCCTTAACTCAGCAGTTTTTACAGATGGCTCGTTTGTGTATGTGCCCAAAGGAATACGCTGTCCAATGGAGCTTTCGACCTATTTCCGTATAAATGCGGAAAACACGGGTCAATTTGAGCGAACTCTAATTATCGCGGATGAAGATTCGTACGTTAGTTATTTGGAAGGGTGCACAGCGCCAATGCGGGATGAAAACCAATTACATGCTGCGGTTGTGGAATTGATTACCTTGGACAACGCGGAGATCAAGTATTCGACGGTGCAGAATTGGTACCCTGGAGATAAAAATGGAAGAGGCGGTATCTACAACTTTGTGACGAAACGCGGGGCCTGCCGTGGGCGAAACTCAAAAATTTCGTGGACTCAAGTGGAGACGGGTTCAGCTATTACCTGGAAATATCCTAGTTGTATTCTTCAAGGCGATAATTCAGTAGGTGAATTTTTCTCAATCGCAATTACCAATAACGCTCAACAGGCTGATACGGGTACTAAAATGATCCACCTTGGTCAGAATACCAAATCAAAGATAATTTCTAAGGGTATATCGGCAGGCCGCGCAGACCAGACCTATCGAGGCCTTGTACGAATGGGCCCAAAAGCTGCTGGAGCCCGTAACTATACCCAATGTGACTCTCTCCTTATTGGCGATACGTGTGGAGCACATACAGTTCCCTATATTGAAAGTAAAAATAAGAAGGCTCTTGTTGAGCATGAAGCGACTACTTCAAAGATAAGTGAGGACCAATTATTTTATTTACGTCAACGTGGTATTGATGAAGAGTCCGCTGTAGCACTCGTGGTAAACGGGTTTTGCCGTGAAGTGCTGCAGCAGCTGCCCATGGAATTCGCTGTTGAGGCGCAAAAACTTGTGGGTATTAGTTTAGAAGGTAGCGTTGGTTAGTTGCCAAAGTCTAATTAAAAAAAAAGGCCATTATTTATGCTGGAAATCAAAAACCTTCACGTTGCTGTCGATGGGAAAGAAATTCTAAAGGGCATTGATTTAATTATTAACGCTGGTGAAACGCATGCAATTATGGGACCGAATGGGTCAGGCAAAAGTACACTTAGTTATACGCTTGCAGGTCGCGAAGGATATGACGTTACCAAGGGCAGAATTTTATACAAGCACCAAGATTTAGGCGAAATGAGTCCTGAAGAGCGCGCTGGAAATGGAGTGTTTCTGGCATTTCAGTATCCCGTAGAGATACCAGGTGTACCTAATACAACTTTTTTGAAGGAAGCTCTCAATGCTGTTCGCAGATATCGAGGAGAGGAAGAGCTAGATGCCATGAGCTTTATAAAGTTGGTGCGACAAAAAACTAAAGAGTTAGGAATATCGGAGGATATGCTTAAACGTGCTGTAAATGTTGGATTTTCCGGTGGAGAGAAAAAGCGTAATGAAATACTGCAAATGGCTATTCTCAACCCTGTCTTGGCAGTACTAGACGAGACAGATAGTGGACTAGATATAGATGCGCTGAAAATTGTATCGGATGGAGTCAATGCACTCAGGTCACCGGAACGAGCAACTCTTGTTATAACACACTACCAGCGGCTTCTTGATCATATAGTGCCAGATTATGTGCACGTTCTCGCCAATGGTCGGATCCAGCGTTCTGGTGGCAAAGAATTAGCCAACGAACTTGAAGAAAAAGGTTATTCTGAATTCGCTGAGGCAGCTGAGTAGGACAGGAAGTACTGAAGTGCATGAGATAACTGAACACTTAGTCAAAAACTTCGAAGGGCAGCTACCGCATCTTCCTGGTTCCGATCTGAACTGGGTTGAAGCAATGCGAAGAAGTGGGTTAGAGCTATTCAACGACGTTGGATTGCCAAACACTAAAATGGAAGAATGGAAATACACCAGGCTTCGCACACTGGAGGATACAAGATTTCAGCCAGTAAATGAGGGCAATGGAGCTGCTAAGGTTGATCAGTTACCTACTTTGTTTACAGGTCAGAAGGAAATACCGCGTATAGTGTTCGTTAATGGTTGCTTACGCACTGATCTATCCGATCTTGACAATCTACCCGATGGAGTTCTCGTACATTCTTTGTCTGGCTCTCTGGCGTACGATCCGGTTTGGGTTAGGAGTTACTTGGGGCGTATTGGCCAAATGGATTCGAGACCGTTATTTGCCCTTAATACCGCAATGATGAATAGTGGAGCGATCGTAAGGGTTCGCAAGGGTGTCATAGTTAAATCACCTATAGAAATGATCTTTGTAGCGGGCCTGACAAATGTTCCGGTTGCTTATTATCCGCGCAATTTAATAGTTCTAGAAGAAAATAGCCAAGCGACTTTGATAAACATTCACGATGGTTTGGGTGTTGGACCGTATTTTGCTAATTCAGTTACTGAGGTTGATGTTGGAAATAATGCGAATTTGCGACATTACCGTGTGCAAACGGAAAATTTAGAGGCTACTCATATCGGTTCCATGCACGTCCGGGTCGCAAATGAAGCTAATTATGAGACATTCAGTATGTCAGCTGGTGGTCGACTTTCAAGAACGGAAGCTTTTGTCCGTTTAGAGGGTGAGGGGGCCCATTGTAGGGTTAATGGCGCCTATTTTATGAAAGGGCGCGAGCACTGTGATAATACCACGGTCATAGAACACGTTGTGCCGCATACAAAATGTCGAGAGGTATTCAAAGGGGTTCTTGATGACGAAGCATGTGGGGTCTTTCAAGGTAAAATTATCGTTCATAAGGATGCTCAAAAAGCCGATGGTCACCAGTTATCTCGAGCACTTTTATTATCCGACAAGGCTGAAATGGATGCTAAGCCCGAGCTAGAAATTTATGCTGATGACGTTAAATGTTCGCATGGAGCTACGTCCGGCCAAATAGATGAATCAGCGCTATTTTACCTTCGATCACGTGGAATTCCTGATGCGCTGGCGCGAAATATGCTTATCCGATCGTTTATGGCTGAAGCTTTTGAAGAAATTACCGATGAGAAGGTACGTGATGCGATGGCAAATCTATTCATGCACCGGTTGCCCGCGCAATGTTTTCTATCCGAGGAATGGACGAGGGATAAATTAAGCAATGAGTAGTATTAAAACCTCAACCAATCCTCATTTAAATAATAGTTCTAGTTTTGACGTGGAGCGCGTTCGTCGGGATTTCCCAATCTTATCGAGGGAAGTTCACGGGAAGCCGTTGGTATATCTTGATAATGGTGCAAGTAGCCAAAAGCCTCGTGTCGTTGTTGAGTCCGTGCGCGATGCCTACGAGAGTTATTATTCTAACGTTCATCGAGGAGCTCATTATTTAAGCCAACGTTCAACCGATTCATATGAAGAAGCGAGAGAGACGGTTGCGCGCTTTATAAATGCTCCAAGTGAAAAAAATATCATTTTTACTTCTAGCGTCACTGAGTCCATTAATTTGGTCGCAGCCACTTGGGGCAAAAAATTTCTGAAGGCAGGAGATGAGGTCATCCTCTCGGAAATGGAGCATCATGCCAACATCGTACCCTGGCATATGTTGCGTGAAGAGTGTGGGATAAAACTTATGTTTGTGCCTGTTACAGATGCGGGTGATTTTCAGCTCAATAAATTTGAACAGCTTTTAAATGCTAACACTAGATTAATAGCTATTACCGAATGCTCTAATGTCTTGGGTACAATGGTTCCTATTAAACGGCTTGTTGAGATTGCACACTCTCGCGGAGTTCCCGTTCTAGTAGATGGTGCTCAGGGAGTGGTACACCATTCAGTTGATGTACAGGCGCTTGATTGTGATTTTTATGGTTTTACTGGACATAAGCTGTATGGCCCAAGTGGTATAGGCGTTTTGTATGGTAAGACTGAAATTTTAGAGAGTATGCCGCCCTATCAAGGGGGTGGAGATATGATTGAGCATGTAACATTAGATCATGTTACTTATAACAAGCCTCCGTACCGCTTTGAGGCGGGGACACCGCCGATTGTTCAAGCGATAGGTCTTAGCGCTGCAATAAAATACGTAGAGCGTTTGGGTATGGAGAGCATCTTCAACCACGAACAAGATATTTTGGGCTATGCTAATCAGCAACTTACTGAAGTCGAAGGGTTGCAAATTTTTGGTACGTCCGAAAATAAGGCAGCCATAATGTCATTTATAGTCCATGGATTACATTCTTTTGATCTTGCTGCAATCCTGGACCGCGAAGGTATAGCAACTCGAGTTGGTCAACATTGTGCAGAACCCTTGATGGACCGTTTTGGCGTTGAGGGTATGGTGCGTGCGTCGTTTGGGCTCTACAACCGACGTAAAGATGTGGATTCACTAGTTTTTGCAATCGAGAAAGCTAAGGGTATGCTCTTATGAACGCAAGTTTTGAACTAATGCGCTATGACGAATTTGTTGAGGCTTTAGAGATTATCGATGATGAGGATATGCGTTTTGAATACATCATAGATGTTGGCAAAAAGACCCGTGATGATGATTTTTCTAACGATTGGAAAACCGAGGGTAATTTAATGCATGGTTGTATGTCAAAAGTGTGGATCGTTGACCAGATGCAAAAGGACCGGCATTTCTTTAAAGGCTTTTCTGATGCTATTATAGTCAGAGGGTTGGTTTCAATGATGACGGAATCATTCAGTGGTCTCACTGCGCGTGAACTTAATACTTTAACAGAAGAGCATGTGCGTAAGCTCAACTTAGGTGCTCTTACAACGCAGCGCCAAATAGGAATGATGGCGATGTTGGAGCATATGAAATTACTGAGCCGATCCGATCGTGTTATACACGTTGATAAAATTTGATAGCGGAGAGTCCTAGAATGTATCTTCAAGATTTTGATGCGTCACAGCCAGATGGTGCAATGACAGAATTTTCGGCAAAATCCGGGGAATGTTTAGAACCTGGATCTAAGATTGCCAAAGATTCCGAAGTAATAGAGGCGATGCGCACAGTTTATGACCCTGAGATTCCGGTAAACATTTATGACTTAGGTCTAATATATACTATCGACATTCAAGCGGATGGTAATGTATACGTTGAAATGTCGTTAACCGCTCCGGGTTGCCCAGTTGCGGGTGAGATGCCCGGTATGGTATGTGATGCTGTTGCTGATTTAGATGGTGTTGGTGTGGTGGAGACCAAAATAGTGTGGGAGCCGGCCTGGACGCCAGAACTAATGACAGAAGATGCTAAACTTGCTCTTGGCATGTTCTAGTACTATTTAAGAGGAGCGAGGTATATGACATGAATGCGGAAAATGAACGTCCCCCGCTTTTGACCCTTACTGACGCTGCTGCTAACCGGGTAAAAGCATTGATGGCGAGAAGTGATGAACCATTCACGGGACTTCGCGTGGGTGTTTCATCTAAAGGTTGCTCTGGCCATTCTTATGTTTTTGAATATGCATTGGAGAAAGTAGGCCTCGAAGAGGAGGTTGAAAGTAAGGGAGTTAGAATTTTTATTGATCCTTTAGCTGTTATGTTCCTTATGGGAAGCGAAATGGATTATAAAGAAGATAGGTTACAATCAGGGTTTGTCTTCAATAATCCGAATGCAAAGAACGTTTGCGGTTGTGGCGAAAGCTTCTCTGTTTAAGAGATCCTAGTTCCTCTATTAAATGCTATGTGGAGAGAGAAGCGTTTTGCTGAAAATGACCTTTATTGATCCGGAAGGTAAAGCACACGAGGTAGAGGCGGTCGAAGGTTGGACGATATTGGATATTGGGCGCAAGAACGGTTTTGACTTGGAGGGAGCTTGTGAAGGGGCGATGGCCTGCTCAACTTGTCATGTAATAGCGGACGTAGATTGGTTCCATAGATTGCCTCCGCTTGAAGAAGAAGAGGAAGATATGCTTGAT
>PBLS01000055.1 GCA_002721825.1 Magnetovibrio sp. | reverse complement strand
GCTGCGAATTCTATATTTGTAACCGGGGCACGTGAAATTTTGAAAGGTTTTACAATTACCTCATGGGCAAATTTCTCATTATCAAATAAAAATGGAGCATTAGCGGGCGCACCTACTCTAAACTTTCCCCCACAGACCTCAGCAAGACCATCTAGTGCTCCACATTTTTCCACCGATAAAAATTCTTTTGCGTTTATTAGTTTTGGGGTTGGATATGCCAATGTTTGGCGGGCCCATAGGAATGCCTCTGTGTGCATGTCCTCATGAAATACTCCAAATTGGTAAATAAAGCTATCCTGCTCTGATGCTAGGTTTTCATGGCTCAAAGCGCCCAACCGATCAATCAACCTATCCATCACATCTTGCATATATTTTAGTGTCTCTTCTATGCTTAGTAGCGGTAGATCCCATCGTGTTTCATGAGAAACGGCGATAGAATCATATAGTTGATCCGCAAGGTCACCAAGTTGGCTTTCTTCGCCATAAAGCTGTCGAGCTATAAAGTATTCATAGAAATAAGCGACGTGACCAATTTCCCAACGCAGCGGATTGACGGTTTGGAGTTTGGGCCCCATCAACTGTTTTGAATCCAAATCATCAACTAGCTCTAGCGTTCGAATACGAGCATCTTGCATCATAGCAACTAAGTGTGCAGTACTAACTTGCTTTGTCATTAATTTCCCCACTGCAAAATTTACACTTAATCTATGAAAATTACCCTTATAACACCGGCCAAGAAACACTCAAAAAACGGAAATCGTACCTCAGCGCTTCGTTGGGCTAAGTTTTTACGCGAGCTAGGGCATCACGTAAGCGTTGAATCTCTATACACACGCGTAAATACAGATTTGATGATTGCCTTACACGCGTGGAGAAGCGCTGATTCCATAACATCATATCGTTCGCAATATCCAAATGGTCCTCTTATAGTCGCATTAGGGGGAACCGATATAAACACCTATTTGAAAACTAATCCTGTTGTAACAATGCGGTCCATGGATCTTGCTGATATTTTAATAGGATTACACGATCTGATAAAAGACGTCCTTCCTCCACGCTTTCACAATAAACTACATATTATCAAACAATCTGCCTCGCCTTTGTTAACCCCACGGTCGCCCGCGAAGAGATTTTTTGATATTTGCGTAGTTGGGCACCTTCGAGAGGAAAAAGACCCTTTTTGTGCCTCCCGAGCCTTACGCCATATACGACATGAATCAAAATTACGCATAATTCATCTCGGCAAGGCCCACTCTCAAAATTGGGCCAACAAAGCAACATCGGAAATGGTTTCTAATCCACGCTACATTTGGAAAGGAGAAGTGGCCAAATGGCAAGTCCGTCGCGAGTTTATAAAAACCCATTTAATGGTAATTAGTTCTAGACAAGAAGGAGGTGCAAACGTCGTTTCAGAAGCTATCGTTGCAGGAGTTCCTATCATTGCTTCACACATTCCTGGTAATATCGGCATTCTAGGAAGTGATTACCCTGGCTACTTTCCGGTCGGCAACTCAAGAGCCCTCGCCACTCTCCTACACCGAGCTGAGTCTGACCCACGGTTTTTAGAACTACTCGGGTCTCGTTGCCACGAAATACGACCGAGCATCATGCCAAAAACAGAAGCTGACAACTGGGAACGGGTAATTAAGCTTGCTACAAAGAAATAACTTATATTTATGGTTCAATGGCAAAATAGACAAATTTCTGAACGCGATTTTAATAATTACTACAACAAAAATTCACAATATTACTTAAGCGTTCTTTATTAACTTAAAGTAATGGGCTCCAAATGATCGCTCTTTGGCAAAACCTTTCCAATGATTACAGCACTGCAATAGCCAGACTGACGAAGAGCCTCAATGCAGCCCTTAGCCTCAGCCTCGGGTACGCTTGCTAAAAGTCCACCCGCCGTTTGAGGATCGAACATCAGTGGGAACCGGTCCGACTGTCGAATATCTAGATTATTACTCCTTATTGCTCGACGAAGGCGAAGATTCTGTGGCTGAAGAGAAGACAATAAACCTCTACGAGAGCATTCGAGAGCACCATCAAATAGCGGCAAATCATTTAAATATAGTTCAACATCCACCTCTGATGCTTTTACCATTTCAACTAGATGGCCTAATAGACCAAAACCTGTTATGTCCGTGCATGCGCTAGCTCCTGACGCAAAAAGAATTTCCGCGCCAACTCTATTCGAATTTAACATTGAATCTAAAGCTTCCGTAATCCAGTAGCCCCGTGCCTCGCCAAGCATATCTGCGGCAAACAATGTGCCCGTACCAAGTGGCTTTGTTAGGACGAGCCTATCGCTAGGCTTCATTCCACTTTTACGCAATATTTTGTCTTTATCGATTAAACCATTGATCGAGAACCCTAGTCCTAATTCTGATGCCTCACTCGTATGCCCGCCTACAAGGGCTGCTCCAGCTTCCCTAAGAACCTCACTTGCCCCTGACATCAATTGAAAAAGCGAATCCTCCACCTTAGGTTCCAGACCAAACGGAATGGAGGCTACAGCCAGAGCGGATTGAACTTCGGCTCCCATCGCATATATATCTCCCAAAGCATGGTTTGCGGCAACTTTACCAAACACGTAAGGGTCATCAATGAACGCTCGAAAAAAATCAACGGTATGAACCATCACTTTTCCCGGGGGTACTTCAACAATCGCAGCGTCATCAGGCTCTTTAAGGCCAACTAATATATCCGGACGTGCCACAGTCTCTATAGTTTGTAACGCACGGGAAAGTACATCAGTTCCTACTTTAGCTCCACACCCTCCACATCGCATCGCAATAGATGAAATTTCCTTTATAGCTTCGGCACTAGCCAATCCCTCCGATATATCTACTTCTTTGATCTGCTTCATCGCTGGGAGATTTTTATATTTCCGCATCCAACGAGAGTCGACCCAATTTTTAACGGACCAAACCCAATTCCCTTCAACTGTAATCGACCATTTTGATCCAATTGCGTATTTATCGCCCGCCGAGATAAGGCTAAGAAAATTTTTCTGCGGCTTGAAAGGTTTTAAGCGCTTAGTGGCCAACGCCCGCCGAAGGTTTCTCGCTAGCGGTGGCCCTTGACGCACAGCAAAAACTCCTGCCTTTGGGCGCGGATATGATTCTACAGACGCAATGTCGCCAGCTGCAAAAATATTAGAATGTGACTTTGATACTAATGTATTTTCGACCGAAATAAATCCCAAATCATCAAGTGCTAATTTTGTATCAGTTTGTAGCCATGAAGGAGCTGCTGCTGCGGTCACCCATAATATTTCATCAAGCTCGAAACAGTCACCATTTTCGCATTCTACTGCTCCTTTTTTTACTCCAACTACCTTACTTTTCTTGTGTACCCTGATCCCCCTATCCGCCAAGATCTTGTTGAGTCGGGCCCGGGAAGAAGAATTATGAGATATGAGAATGTCATGCGAATCAGTAAATAAATGGAACTTTATTTGGTTTGGACGACCACCCTCTAACGCTATCTCTTCCCTTAAGCGATTATGAATTGCAAGTAGGAGCTCTACTCCACCTGCTCCAGCTCCCACACAACCTATACTTAGATTGCCACTTTTGCCCTTAGCGCGAGCAAGCAGCTGTTGCCATTTAGAAACAAAACTATTTATTGGCTTTACCGGCCTGACAAATTTAGACGCGCCCTTTACATCCAAGTAGGGAGAAGACCCAATATTAACCGAAAGCACATCAAAGGCGACATCCGGTCGTTCTCTGCAAATTACCACCTTTTTATCGTGATCAATTCCAATGGCCTCATCATTGTAAATCCGTGCGCCTGCAAAATTAGCTAGTGGGCGGAGATCGATATGGATCTCATCAAAGTTATAGTGCCCCGCTACGAAGCCCGGTAGCATTGCAGAATACGGCGTATACACTTCTCTAGTGATTAGGGTCACCCGGACACCCGCCATAGGTTTCATTCCGAACTTTTTTAGCACGGCGACATGACTATGGCCGCCTCCTATCAGAACAAGATCTTTTAATACGGGCGTATCATTCATCATTTAAACCCACAGCTCTCGGCCACAGTCTATTACAGGACCAATCATATGAACTCCAGAAAAGTTCCCACATGTCCCATGTCAGAGAATAAGACTATTTCTTCAATCATAAGCTAAAATTGTCGCCACCGAAATGCACAGCCTTACCAGATTCTACATTTAATCGGATAGGTGTTAAAATGAGTATTCTGCAGGCATTGCTCAAATATTCACGAAGCTATCTTCCCTGCTTTCGCCTCGTGCTGGCATCAGCGATTTATTCATTTATCGAGGCAAAATGAATTAAATACATACTCTTGAAAGCAGCTAGATATTGAAAGTTGGAGAAAAACTTTATAACAAAAAATAATTTAGCGGCTAAGCTTGATACTTAGCCGCTAAACTTTTCATTTGATGCTAGTTAGCTTCTTGAGATTAGATAGTAAACTATACCGGCGGCAATTGCGCCAACTAAGCCTGCACCTGAAAATTGATTGATCAAATTGATCAAATTCGCTGTAACGTCAGCATTTATGAATACTAGTGCTTGTGGAAACAAAATCTGGAGAACTACTCCAAGAGCCACCACGACTAGAGCTAAATCAATAATGCTTCGTATAAAAGTTCTAATATTGCCCATCATGCTTCCTCCTAACTATTCCCTATATTTCCGTTCAGTTAACAAACCATATACAAACGGTACATGAACTAGCTGAGATTTATAAATTCACTACCGTCGATTAACCGCAGGCTACGTAACCCACGGGTCTTAAGACCAACACCCCCTTACGGTGTTGGCATTCCGCCATGCGATGATGGTGGTGTGCCTCCTTGCGGAGACTGTCCAGCTGAAGTTGTCCCACCTCCTGAATCGTTTGGTCTGTTACGGACAATCAGGTAGGCAACCAATCCAGCAGCAATAATGCCAACTAGTCCGGCGTTCCCAAATTTTGCCGCTAACGCACCAATATTTCCAACAACATCGATGCCAAAAAATTGTGCGAAGCTGTCACCAAACAACACCTGTAAGAGCGTCAACATACCGACGAGCCATAAGGCTAATTCCAGCATTGCGGATAACCACCTTCTTACCTCCGTCATATCTGCCTCCATTTAAATCTTACGATGTCCACGTATTAGTAAATTCCATCGCCTTGAAATAGTATTTGTTAAAATTTTTTCACATAAAATGTCGCTAATTTAATATTAGCGAATCCTCCTAATGCTATATTTTGCGTGGTTTTATATTTATGTCAATATATATAGTGCAATTTAAAGAGAAATCGCACGATAACATCAAGCTCGCGCTTACAATTGTTCAGCCAGAAAAACTCTTTATTGTCCACTAAACCTTGCGTTTCTATGCCGAATTTTGTTTGCGGACTACTTAAACGCGGTGTTTATTTAAATTTTAGCACTAGCCTCATCTAACCAATAGTAACTAAGAATTACATTTTGTCTTGTAACAGTTATGCAATACTCTGGCTTTTTATTCATCCCCAACACGTACGACTTGTTTTCCAAAATTAGCCCCATCAAGCATATTTATAAATGCTTCAGGAGCGTTTTCCAAACCATCAACAATATCTACTCTATAGGTAATGGCCCCTGAACTTAGCCAACGGCACATTTCCTTAACAAATTCGTCGAGACGCGACCAATAATCTGTCACTATAAAACCTTCCATACGAATGCGCTTTCGGTGGACATGCTCAAGGTTTCGCACTCCATAGCGCTGGTCTTTGGGAATATTGTACTGACTTACCGCACCACACTGGATTGAACGCGCAAAGTTATTGGCATGCTCAAGTACCGCTTCGAGCATTGCCCCACCAATATTCTCAAAATTTACATCAATTCCCTCAGGGCAGTCACGCTCTAAGGCATCTCGATAATCTATTTCTTCCCGGTGGTTGAACGCGGCATCAAAACCGATTTTATTGATTAAATAAGAGACCTTTTCCTGACTACCAGCACAACCAACGACTCGACACCCTGCTATACGTCCCATTTGGCCAGCTATTTGTCCAACTCCGCCTGAAGCGGCGGATACAAATAATGTTTCTCCTTTTTTAGGCTTTCCTATTTCTTTTATGCCAATCCAAGCAGTCAAGCCAGGCATCCCAAGAACGCCCAGATGATATGGTAAGGGTGCTACCTCAGGATTAACTACGCGTAGCCCTCCATTATCGGTGATAATGGAATAATCAGCCCAGTCGAGCATGCCAACTACAACGTCTCCAGCACTATAATCATCGTTTTTAGATTCTAACACCTCACCAACACTACCTGCGATCATTGGGGCCCCAACTTCGAAGTTAGCTGCATAAGATCTAGCAGAGTCCATTCTCCCACGCATATAAGGATCCAAAGACATATAAATTGTACGAACGAGAACATCACCATCTCCTAATTCTCGTAATTTTTTTTTGCGAATTTCAAAATTGCTTCTTTTCACAGGGCCGTCTGGGCGGCTCTTCAAAATAACTTGGCGGGTGTTTGTCCACATATTGATAATTCCTATTTCTTACGTGTTTTCTGCTAGTACCTTTCCTGCAAGATAGAGCGAACCACAAATCAAAATCCGACCTGGCTTATTGTTATCAGCAACAATATTTGCTACTGCGTTTTTAACGGAAGTTGCAGGTCGGGCATAACCACCTGATAGGCGCACCAATTCAAGAGCCGTATAACTGTTTTCCTCATCAACGATAGCGACCGTATGGACGCTTTGTGCTCGCAGCATAAGTGGATTAAGAAATTCATTAACCCGCTTTGAACGCATCATACCAAAAATTAGATGCACAGGACTATCTCTCCAAGAATCATCAATATGCCCGGCGATACATTTTCCTGCTGCACCATTATGACCACCATCGAGCCATACTTCCCATCCATCAGGTACAAATTTAGTCAGAGGACCACGTGTGAGACGCTGTAACCGCGCTGGCCATTCTACATTTTTTAAACCAAACGCAATTTCATCCAATGACGGCGTAAATTTACCG
The DNA here is from genome assembly GCA_002721825.1 of Magnetovibrio sp. Taxonomy (GTDB): domain Bacteria; phylum Pseudomonadota; class Alphaproteobacteria; order Rhodospirillales; family Casp-alpha2; genus TMED8. Next base: position 15,814 of record PBLS01000055.1, on the reverse strand, counting down.
AGATTAAAAAGAGCCGCAAGAGCAATGCCTGCATTACAAATTTGATGAATGCCAGTTAATGCTGGTAAGGGGAACTCCATCGTTGCGCGAGCATTCTTAAAACACAAATTGCCGGATTTATTGGAAACGCTCCAATCAACCTTTTCTTCGACAACCGGCGCACCAACTTCTTTCGCTCTATTGAAAATAGCCTTTCTAGCAAGAACATCCTGGCTAGCAAGTACGCAAGTCACACCACTTTTTAATATCCCCGCCTTTTCGCCAGCGATAGAAGCTAGGTCATTCCCTAAGAACTGTTCATGATCCATAGATACAGGCGTGATTATCGTCAAAATAGGGTATTGCACTAGGTTGGTGGCATCCAATCGCCCACCAAGCCCCGTCTCAAGTAATAGAATATCAGCATCCGCCCGTGAAAAGGCTAAAAATGCGGCTGCCGTAGTAATTTCAAAAAATGTAATGGGCTCCCCTCTATTACCTTCCTCACATTCTTCCAGCAGTGCACTTAATTGATTTCCAGAGATAAGCTCTCCATTAAGGCGAATACGTTCTTCAAATTTTACCAAATGCGGCGACGTATAAACATGTACTCGCTTTTCTGAAGCTTCAAGCGCCGCTCGCATCATGGCAATAACTGATCCCTTGCCATTTGTACCTGCGATATGGACGACCGGGGGGAGTTTCGATTCAGGATTCCCCAATTGACGTAACAAACGCTTTATACGATCAAGCGATAAATCGATGCGTTTTGGATGCAACGTAAGAACCCGCTCAAGGGCATCACTTACATCCACTTGCTTCACTAATAGTTCTTCTCGTTTTCAGCTTTAACAATAGAAGAATTTGGCCGCACTTCGTGAAATACATCTGCTTTCGGAGGATCCAATTTGGTGCTGCTTGATGACGCGCCAAACGGCTTATCATCGCTAGCCTCATCCCCCCACGACCCCCCCGGGCTATTTGCAGACTTCGTCTTCTGGAAATACCTACCAGAATTATTGTTTTTATTCATTAAGAGCTCGATCACCCGAATTAGAGTATCACGAAGGGAATTTCTTGGCACCACCATATCTACCATTCCATGCTCTAATAAATATTCTGCTCTTTGAAAGCCCTCCGGAAGTGTCTCGCGTATGGTCTGTTTTATAACTCGCTGCCCAGCGAAACCAATTACAGAACCTGGTTCAGCAATAGCTATATCACCCAGCATAGCAAAAGATGCCGTAACCCCTCCGGTGGTTGGATCAGTTAGTACAACAATATAAGGAAGCCCGGCTTCTTTGACTTCCTCTACCGCAATCGTTGTGCGTGCCATCTGCATTAAAGAATGTATCCCTTCCTGCATCCGTGCTCCGCCAGAAGAAGGTACAACCACCAGCGGTAGATGTCGGCTGACAGCCATCCGGGCCGCTGTGACAAACCCTTCCCCCACGGCTACTCCCATAGAGCCTCCTAAAAAATTAAAATCAAACACAGCAATAACTACGTTATTTCCACCCATTGTACCGACCGCAATACACAACGCTTCTTTTGAATTCGTATTAACCCGCGCCTGCTTTAAACGCTCCGAATAACGTTTAATATCTTTAAATTTCAGAGGATCGTCAGCGACTTTTGGAGTGTCTATAATCTCATAACTATTCTTATCAAACAAAAGATTGAGCCTTGACCTTCCATCTAACCGCATATGGTGCCCGCAGTGCTGACACACGTGTAACATCTTTTTTAATTCACGGTGAAAAATCATCTGGCCGCATTCTACGCATTTATGCCAAAGATTTTCCGGCACCTCTTTTCGCGCACCAACGAGCTTCTGTATTTTAGGACGTACAAAATTTCTAAGCCAATTCATAGATGTCGTACTCTCTATTAACGTGCTAAACGCACACCATCGGCTAAGCATCTAACCAATTCAAAAACCTTTTCCGGAAGGCTAGGCAAATCAACGTTTGCTGCAACAATATCCACCAACACCGAACCAACAACAGCACCATCTGCAATACGGGCAATTTCTGCAGCTTGTTCACGCGTGCGGATACCAAACCCAACGCAAACTGGAAGGTGGGTAAATTTTTTTATTCGTGCAACATGGCCCTCGACATCAGATGCTGAAGCAGCGAATGTTCCCGTAATTCCTGTTATAGAAACAAAATAAACAAATCCAGACGCATGTTTTACTACACGCGGCAACCGACGCTCATCTGTAGTTGGCGCTGTCAGATAGATGAAATTTAACCCAGCTTCCCGTGCTGGCAAGCAAAACTCTGTCTCTTCTTCAGGCGGAAGATCAACCACAATGAAACCGTCTACGCCTGCGGCTTTTGCATCTGACAAAAATTTATCCACGCCATAGATGTAAATAGGGTTAAAGTACCCCATCAAAACAATCGGCGTCACGTCATCAATCTTTCTAAAGTCTCGTACACTTTCCAATACTTTGGCCAAATTCATGCCTGCCTTAATAGCTCTGAGCGATGAAGCCTGAATAGCAGGGCCATCAGCCATAGGGTCGGAAAACGGAACTCCAATCTCTATTATATCAGCACCCGCTGCGGGCAGACCTTTAAGGATATCAAACCCGACCTCTGGATTGGGGTCGCCAGCTGTGAGAAATGTGACTAGCCCTGCACGATTTTCATCTTGCAAGGACTTAAACCGACGCTCAATACGAGTACTCATTCCCCTTTCATCTCCACACCGAGATGTTTTGCAACGGTAAAAATGTCTTTGTCGCCGCGCCCACACATATTCATCACCAAGAGTGTTTCTTTTTCCATAGCAGGAACCACCTTAGCAACATAAGCAAGCGCATGACTAGGTTCTAGGGCAGGTATTATCCCTTCCAAGCGCGTACAAAGCTGAAAGGCTTCAAGAGCTTCACTATCGGTAGCTGAAACGTATTCAACACGGCCCGTGTCTTTTAGCCAAGCGTGTTCAGGACCTATACCTGGGTAATCGAGACCTGCAGAAATGGAGTGACCATCAATTATTTGGCCTTCGCTCGTCTGCAATAGATATGTACGGTTCCCATGCAATACACCGGGTTTACCACCTGTCAAAGATGCACAGTGCTTGTCTGTGTCAAGTCCCAATCCGGCGGCCTCAACACCTATTATACGCACGCCTTCATCATCTAAAAACGGGTGAAAAAGCCCCATAGCATTTGAGCCTCCTCCTAAACACGCAACCAAAATATCCGGTAAACGACCTTCCGCCTCTTGGATTTGCTCACGCACTTCCTCTCCTATGATAGACTGAAAGTCACGGACCAATGTTGGATACGGGTGCGGCCCTGCTACAGTCCCAATTATGTAGAAGGTATCTTCTACATTTGAAACCCAATCACGAAGCGCCTCATTCATGGCATCTTTAAGCGTACCTGTACCAGAAGTCACCGGCCGCACTTCAGCCCCTAGAAGTTTCATACGAAAAACGTTCGGAGCCTGCCGCTCAACATCCGTTTCTCCCATGTAAACAATACAAGGGAGCCCAAACAATGCACATACTGTTGCTGTCGCTACTCCGTGCTGTCCCGCACCAGTCTCTGCAATTATACGTGTCTTACCCATACGCCGAGCCAATAAAATTTGACCGACTGTATTGTTAATTTTATGTGCCCCAGTGTGGTTAAGTTCATCACGCTTAAAATAAACCTTAGCACCGCCGAGATGCTCTGTGAGACGCTTCGCGAAATACAGCGGGCTTGGACGACCAACGTAATGCTTCATTAAGTCATTAAATTCGGACCAAAAACTATCATCAGCTCTGGCGATATCATAGGCTTTTTCAACATCCAAAATTAATGGCATTAGAGTTTCGGCGACATAGCGTCCACCATATATGCCAAAATGGCCGTCTTCATCAACTCCTGCCCGGAAAGTATTCGGTTTGCTCATATTAATAACACCCGTTCGGAAGAACCGCTATAAACCTCTAACAATCCTTAGATTGCAACCTTTTTTCACAGTCATTTTTTCGCAGCTTCAATAAATTTATGTATTTGATCGGAATTCTTTATTCCTGGCGCATCCTCAACCCCAGACGACACATCTACGCCTTTCGCACCACTGATACGAATTGCTTCCACAACATTTTTTGGCGACAAACCTCCCGCTAAAAACCACGGCTTAGACCACTTCTCATTTGCAACAAGTCCCCAATCAAAGACTTCTGCATTGCCTCCTGGTCGGGTGGCATTTTTGGGAGGTTTAGCGTCAAACATTAAATAATCAGCAACAAGCTCATACTTCCTAGCCTGAATAACGTCTTTGCTCTCGGCAACAGCAAAAGCTTTCATTACGGGTAAGCGAAAATATTTTTTGGCCTTTACCACCTGGCTAGGGGATTCAGTTCCATGAAATTGTATCATATCGATTCCTGCGTTACTGGTGATATTTCCTAGCAAATCATCATCTGCATCAACACATAATGCGACTTTAGTCACCCCCTCTGGCACAAGCTTGGTCAATTCAGCTGCTCTAGAAACAGTGATGGATCTTGGTGATGGTGGAAAAAAAACAAACCCAAGATAATCTGCACCTGCTTTAACGGCTGCCTCAACATCCGGTTCCCGCGTTAACCCACATATTTTAACAGCAAGCCCCACCATCAAACCTAATTTTTTTTAACCAATCAAGAGACATCATAAGACAGGAACTTTGAATTGGCTATCCTAAGTATTCGGAGAAGAACCGACATTTTACTCGGAGTAGAGCCCTAAAAGCGACTTAAGAAATCTAATACTATCTTATTAAAAATAGCAGGCCGTTCCATATTGCAAAGGTGGGCTGCCTCATCAACAATTGCTAACTCTGACCTTTCGATATTTCCATGCAGAACTTCAGCCGCTGCCACTGGCGTACCCGGGTCATCCCGTCCAACAATGATAAGTGTCGGAGTTTTTATAGACGCGTTAGAAGCGGAAAAATCCATATCACGAATGGCTAGAGCGCAACCCACGAAACCTTCGGAGGGAGTTCCTTTTATCATCGCTTCAACTTCATTTATGACAGCACTACCGGCTTCGCGAAACGGCGTAGTGAACCACCTTTCTATAGTTGTGGTGACCGCAGCAGCCATACCGTGCTCACGTATATGTGAAATACGATCGTTCCAGAGTGAAGGTGGCGGCATTACGCAAGCCGTATCACAGAGGATCAATGAACTGAGCTTATCGCCATGCTTAGCACCAAGATACTGGCCTACCATACCCCCCATTGAAAGGCCGCAAAAATGTACAGCCTTAAGGTCAAGTGCATCAATTAGAGCCGCAGCATCCTCACCTAACGTATCCATTGAATATGGCGCCGGCGGAACATCCGAATTCCCGTGCCCACGAGTATCATAGCGCAACACGCGAAATTTTTCAGTGAAAGCTTCGACCTGCGGTGCCCACATTGACAAGTTAGACATTAAGCTATTCGACAACATAAGCACCGGTGCATCCAACTTGCCGTCGAAACGGTAAGCCAAATTGACACCATTTACCTCTATATGTTGTATCATGAAATTAGCTTCTCTTTTTTGAACGGACTAAACAACAGAAAGTTCTTCGACTATACGTTTTGCCGCATCAACAGGTTTATCATGATCTGTTATTGGTCGTCCAATTACAATATAGTCTGCGCCACGATCAATAGCCTGGCGTGGTGTCGTTATTCGTCTTTGATCACCGTGAGTTGCCCAACCAGGACGAATACCGGGCACTATAAGCTTGAAATCAGAGCCACACGCGTCACGAATCGCTTTGATTTCATGCGGTGAACACACAACACCATCAAGACCACATTTCTGAGCAAGCTTAGCCAGCCTTAACACCTGATCCGTAATGATAGAAGAAAAACCAATATCCGCCATATCTGTATCCTCAAGGGAAGTTAGGATTGTTACGGCGATCAAAAGTGGACGGGATAAACCTAATTCTGAAACTGTTTGTGCAGCTGCGCGCAGCATAGCGGCTCCGCCTGAAGCATGAACATTTACAATACTTGGTTTTAATTTCATAGCTGATCGGAGCGCTCCGATAACTGTGTTAGGGATATCGTGAAATTTTAGATCTAAAAAAAAGGGTTGTCCCTCGCTAAGCACATAGCGGACCCCTTGCGGGCCATTTGCCGTAAAAAACTCCTTGCCGATCTTGACCCCACCAATGTGGCCATTGAGTCCAGTAATTAATTTTTTTGCGCGTTTCTTATCTGTGGTGTCAAGTGCAACAAGTATACGTTCATTAGGTTTCATTGTCAGATTTATACTCTTAAGCTCGAGAATAAACCAGCGATGCAGCAATCAAATCTTCCAGCGCTGTCCCCGCAGACTTGAAAAGTGTGACTGCGCTAGAGCTAGAACGCGGTCTGTCAACACGTCCAGCAGCAAGATCAGCTAAAGTACCTAGAATATGTTCCTCTCCAATAATCCCGCATTCTAATGGGTCCTTAATCTCCCCAACCGAATGTTTGACATCCTCGGTATCAATATAAACCTCTGCAACTGAAATAACTTTATCATCCACCTCCCTCATTTCAGGAGTAAATGCACCTACTAAGTCAAGGTGTTGGCCCGGCGTTATCCAATTACCAGCTATCAATGGTACGGTAGTTAATGTTGCACAAGATATAATATCTGCACTCCCTACTGCCTTTTCTAGGACTGCTTCTGCCCGCACCGTATAAGCGGAGCCCATCATTTTTTCTACTACCTGTTGAGCTTTATCTATATCTCGTCCCCAAATTACAACTTCATCAATTGTGCGCTGAGTGGCATGTGCCCTGATCAAGTGGGGAGCAAGAACGCCTGTTCCGACCATTGCAAGGCATCGTGCGTCTGGTCTTGAAAGATATCGCGATGCGAGCGCAGAAGCTGACGCTGTTCGTCGAGCCGTTAATTCCGCACCATCTATGTAGGCCAGCAGCTTTCCTGTCTCTCGGTCCATTAGCTGATAGTTGGCTTGCACAGCAGGAAGACCTCTCTTAGTGTTTTCGGGCTCAACAACCACAGTTTTTAGCCCAACAAAGTTTGAATTCCACGCTGGCATCAAAAGCATTGTTGCATCACGTTTACCAACGGCCGGTAATACATGGTGATGGCGACTAGGGATATTGATATCCCCCCTAAAGCCTTCTTCTAACGCGTCAATTAATGAAGAGTAATCAAGACGCTCAGCAACTTCTCTAGCATGAAAAGAAACCACCAAGATCAAATAGGACCAGTAGGTGCCATTGATAGTCGCTGAGTTGTACTGCGAGTTTCGCGAATTTCCGTTTCTAATTTATGAATCTGTCGTTTCGCTTTGTGAAGTTCAACCGTAACACGTTCACCAGCACGTATTGCCTCACGCCCTTTTTGGCGCTGCGATCTACCAGCGAGCCAAACCGCAAATCCACCCCAGAGAACACCTGCTACTAGAACCCCAAGAATAATTGCATACAATCCAATCTCCAGTGCAAAACCGAATGGCCAGAAATTCACCATAACCGCATGACGGTTTATCACCAAAAAAATTACAAAAGCTATTCCGCTAGGAAAAAAAATAAGCCAGAAAATAAATTTTCCGATTAGCGAATTTCCCAAAACTTAGCCTTTTCATATACCTAAAGCTGCAAACTTCACAACCGTTTAGCTGCCTGCATTCAATTTCTCACGAAGTTGCTTTCCAGTCTTAAAGTATGGAATAAACTTTTCCGCAACACTTACGGATTCTCCTGTACGCGGATTGCGACCGATACGCGCTCCACGCGCCTTAACCGAAAAAGCCCCAAACCCACGTAATTCGACCCGATCTCCGCGTGAAAGCGCGTCGGTGATTTCCTCAAAAATTGCAGACACAATGCGCTCCACATCGCGCTGATAGAGATGCGGGTTTGCTTCAGCGAGCCGCGTTATAAGTTCTGATTTAGTCATTCGTCACTCCACCCCAGCAAGCCCTAACCACTGTAAGTAGTCTTTGAGCTTATAGTAATTTATTAAGCATTCTCAATATTATCTCTACTTGTTATTAGGCCAGGTTGCCAAAGAGATATAACCGCGTCAAGTTTAAGACTTTGAAAAAATATTCCTGTAGCCTCAGAATTAGAACATACTCAATTTATTGTGGAGAGTTACGATCATGAAGTGTCTTGACTTAATCCCTTAGTTCCACAGCTGCTCTCTAACGGTTTTATTAAGAGCAGTATAAACGCAGCAGCAAACTAGGCTGATTTATAATTTTTGATGAAGTCACTAGAACGCAGCCGCTACACCTCATTTTTCACTTTTTATTATATGAGGCTAACAGTTTTTTATCCTTCATCCACATTCTCTACCTTAGCGTCATCTTTCTTTTTTTCCTTTTTTACAGTGGATTTCTTCGAAGATTTTTTCTCCTTAGCACCCGCTCCGTCGGCGGCTTCTTTTTTTATCTCCTCTTGAGAGCCATCCGGTTTGTCAACTTTTTTCGCTGGCTTCTTTTCATCTTCATCCTGGCCTTTATCTTGTGATGCCTGCTCTTTTTCGGCAATTGCCGCACCAAGAATATCACCTAAGGAAGCACCAGCATCTGTTGAACCGTAGGCCGCCATAGCTTCTTTTTCTTCATCCACCTCTCTCGCTTTAATGGAAAGAGTAAGTCGTCGCGCTGTTTTATCGAGCTGGGTAATCTTGGCGTCAATCTTCTCTCCTTTTGCAAAACGATCGAGGCGTTGCTCTGAACGATCACGACTAAGTTCAGATTTCCGTATAAACCCAGGCACACTGTCGCTAACACGTACTTCAAGACCATTATCCAAAACCTCAAAGACCGTACATGTTACTATAGAGCCTTTTTTTAGTCCGGAGAGCGTATCACCTACACGGTCTTCAACGAGCTGCTTTACACCCAGCGAAACCCGTTCCTTTTCCACATCAACATCAAGCACTTTCGCTTTTATCATTTGGCCTTTTTCAAAATCGCTCAGCGCATCTTCACCAACCTTCTCCCAACTTAAATCAGATAAATGTGCCATTCCATCGATTTCACCATCTAGTCCAATAAATAGCCCAAACTCCGTGATATTTTTTATCTCACCTTCAACCTCAGAATCAACGGGATGGCTAGTCACAAAAGACTCCCAAGGGTTATTCATACACTGTTTAAGACCTAGAGAAATACGACGCTTTTCAGGGTCGGTATCAAGCACCATAACCTCGACTTCCTGCGAAGTAGAAATTATCTTGCCGGGATGTACATTCTTTTTAGTCCAGCTCATCTCTGAGACATGAACTAGACCTTCAACACCAGCTTCGAGTTCAACAAAAGCCCCATAGTCCGTGATATTGGTGACACGGCCAGTAAACCTAGCTCCATCAGGATATTTCGATGCTGCACTTTCCCAAGGGTCTGCCTCTAATTGCTTCATTCCTAGAGATATTCGCTGGGTCTCCTGGTTAAAACGAATAACTTGCACCTTCACGGTTTCGCCAATGTGTAATGCTTCAGAAGGATGGCTGATGCGTTTCCATGCAATATCCGTGACATGCAACAAACCATCGACACCACCTAAATCAATGAAAGCACCGTAATCTGTTATATTCTTAACCACCCCCTCAAGAACTTGCCCCTCTGATAGATTGGACATAAGTTCCGAGCGCGCTTCAGTCCGTGTTTCCTCCAAAACGGCTCGGCGAGAAACGACAATATTATTTCGTTGCGCATCCATCTTAAGAATTTGGAATGGTTGAGGGACACCCATTAAAGATGAAGCGTCTCGAACGGGGCGAATATCTACCTGACTTCCCGGGAGAAAAGCCACGGCACCTGAAAGATCTACTATAAACCCACCCTTAACACGACCAAAAATGACCCCATTAACCCGCTCGTTGGTATTAAAAGACTTTTCCAAATCGGACCACGCTTCCTCGCGACGAGCCTTCTCCCGGCTTAAGCGGATCATCCCATCACGGTCTTCATAACGTTCCACAAATATATCTATTGTATCACCGATGTTTGCTTCTCCTGATACTCCAAACTCCTTCAAAGGCACCCGGCCTTCTGACTTCAAGCCAACATCTATCAATACGGAATCGCCTTCTACCGCAAGAATGGTGCCTTTTACCACTTTGCCTTCAAAGCCGTCTTCGCCAAGTGTCTCGTCCAGAAGCTCAGCAAAATTTTCTTTAGTCTCCAGCAACTCTTCGGTCGCCGTTTCACTATTGGAGATCATACTCTCAATTCCTTCATTTGTTTATTCATGCCAGCTGGTTGATTCCAGCGGTCTTTTCCAATAATCCACACCCTCGATTTACAAAAGCGAGAGATAACATTAACAGCACATCGTTGTACACTCCACTCTCTTCCTCAAGAGATCCTCGTTAAGAGATGCCAACAGCTTCAACTATTTCCAGAGCCTCAGCGAACACTTGATTTGAATCTAACGCGCTGGTGTCTAGCTGATATGCGTCTGAGGCCGGCTCCAGAGGTGAAGCAGAGCGTGAGCTATCTCTAGCATCACGTTCCTTAATATCCTCAAGGACGCGCGCATATATAGCTTCGAGCCCCCTTTTCTGCAACTCCTTAAAACGACGTTCCGCCCGAATTGTTGTTCTTGCAGTAACAAATAACTTCAAATTAGCATTAGGACACACAATAGTACCTATGTCCCGCCCATCTAAAACTGCACCACGCTTACCCGCCGGTGGTCTCTCTGCAAATGAACGTTGAAACTCTAGAAGAGCTGAACGGACGCCCGGAATAACCGAAACTTTGGAAGCCATTTGAGCAACCTCATCAGTTCGCAAACCTTCTATTTCTAAATCCACCGGGCTCAATGCCTTAGCAATGGACTCCGCTTTTTCTATACTCTCCAGGTTAAAACCTTCATCTACCATCTTTTTGCCAACAGCGCGGTAGATCAACCCCGTGTCAAGGTAAGCAAGCTCAAAATGCTCGGCTAATCGCTTTGCCAAAGTTCCTTTTCCCGCTGCAGCTGGTCCATCAATAGCTATAATCACTGCACAGTATCTCCTAATCTCACTTAATTAAATCCGGAGGTCGGCCCCTAACGCGTTCATCTCGTCAACAAATTTTGGAAAGCTTGTCTTTATTGTTTCTGCCCCAGTTACTGTAATTGGTTCCTGACTAACCATACCCAAAACTAAAAACGCCATGGCCACACGATGGTCATTCTCAGCATCAATTGTAGCTCCTCCCCTAGGAGATTCTCCTGTGCCATATACAGTTAAACTATCTTGAGCCTCGCGCACTTTAACACCACAGACACGAAGGCCTCTCGTCATCGCACTTATTCTGTCACTTTCTTTTAGACGAAGTTCGGAAATACCTCGCATAACGGTTGTACCTGAAGCGCAAGCCGCAGCTACCGCTAAAATAGGATATTCATCAATCATTGAAGATGCTCGTTCGATTGGGACTTCAACTCCTACAAGGGGTGTAGCTTCAAGTGAGATATCCATCACCGGCTCCCCATTAATATCCGCACTATCATATTCTAAGATTTTTGCACCCATGTCTCTCAAAGTTTCAACTAAACCTATCCGCAACGGGTTAAAGCCGACCTGAGGCAAATGAAGCGTTGATCCTGGTACTAGAAGAGCCGCGACAATCAAAAAAGCTGCTGACGAGATGTCAGCAGGCACTCGAATGTCATTACCTTTGAGTTCGCGCTCGCCAACAACGCTTATATACCGGCCACCAGAACTAATTTCTTCAACATCTATCTCAACGCCAAAATGCCTTAATAATCGCTCTGTGTGGTCTCTTGACGGTATCGGCTCAATGACAACCGTCTTACCCGGAGTATTTAGAGCCGCTAATAATATTGCCGATTTAACCTGAGCAGATGCTATAGGTAGCTTATATTCTATGGGAACACTCGAGGCAGCTCCAACTATAGTAAGCGGTAGGCTACCTCTTTCTGCACCCAGAAAATTAGCACCAAATTTTCTAAGTGGGGACATAATTCGCTCCATTGGTCGCGCTCGCAAAGAATTATCACCCGTTAAGGTAGCTGTAATTGAATGCGTGGCTAGAATACCAAATAGCAACCTTGCCGCAGTGCCCGAATTCCCCATATCGAGAATATCTCTTGGCTCTTTCAACGCACCAAGGCCAGAGCCAAATACACGCCACACCCCATTATTTTCCCGACAAACTGGGCTCCCTAGTGCCTGAATGGCCCTTATAGTAACCATAACATCATCACTTTCGAGCAAGCCGCTTATACATGTTTCTCCAGCCGACAACGCGCTAACCAAAAGAGCGCGGTGCGATATTGATTTATCACCGGGCACAAATACCTTGCCACTGAGAGGTCGAGCAGAACAGGAAGTAATGATTTTCAAAGTCCGAATGCCTTAACCAAGAAAGAGAAAAATAAGTTCTAACGTATTTTTGGTTTTGACAGAAGGAAAGGAAAATGGCAATTGGCAGCGGAGATTACTTTGCAAAACTATATATTCTCATTTCCAGTAGTAAAATTGGATGGCTTACTTTTAATATGGAATGAAGATAATAAAAGGGGGTACCAGGTGGCAACAAAAGAAAAGGGTAAAAAATATACCTGCCAAAGCTGTGGCGCGCTATTTTATGACCTCAACCGCAAACCTATCACATGTCCGAAATGTGGCACTAAAGTTGAGTCAAAGCCGCTTTTAAAACCACGCCGAAATGTGACACAAACGAACAAACCTAGCGAAGAAACAAAGGACTCGCCCGGAGACGTTGAAAATGAAATAGGTAACTTGGACGTTGATGTTGATATAGAAGTTGAGGTTGATGATAAGGATGATGACTTGATTGAAGACATGTCTGATATGGAAGATGACGACGACATGTCCGAAGTGAAGGAACACATCACTAGCGATAGCGGCAATAAAGATTGATTCTTGAAAGCTAGGCCAGGTTGTTTAGAAATTTTATCAACTAAATGGTCGCCGTTTAAATCGTGGAATCTTCATCGCGCATATCGTATTAAGATGACATATCCACATGCCGGTGATATGCGCTGTGGTGTGCTGCCTTCTGGCCCCAGATTAATAACAATGATGCTGGAATACCAAATGATAGCGCGCACCACCCAAAAAAGCCGCAAAGATATTCACAAAAAGCTTAAACAGATATTTTTAGATTTCGCCTAATTCTCGCTCAAGTTGAAGTCGCTCGTAAAAATATCGGTTCTCATCCCAGCTTTTATTCGGCTCTGGAAGCTTTTCGTTCATCAAGGCCTTTTTGATCAACATTAAGGTATCGCTTACCCAGTCGATGTTCCCAATATAAGGGATGAGGGTTGTATTAAATTCCATAAAGCCAACGTCTTCGTAGCCTTTATGGTCAGAGTAAAATTTATTGTCGCCTTTAACACCGTTCACATAAAGGAAATATCCCCTGTCAGAGACAGGAAAGTCGTTCTTACGGAACAACCATTGATAAATTTCCATTTGCTTTTTGTATGATAAGCCCCATCCCGTTTCGATATTTGGGTCGCCTTGTTTGGAAGTGGACTTGTAGTCAACGATATAAAGCTCTTTCGAGTTAATATCTTCCCATACGTCATCAACAGCACCAAAAACTTCAAGGTTTGTTCCCTCGTCTAAATAACGAATGCCTTTGAAATTCTGTCTCCACGTTTCAATCTCCGTATGTTGGTATGGAACAACCTTTAAATCATACTTGCGAAAGATGGGATGCTCTGAAGATTGCTTTTCCCTATAGACATCAAACTCGTTTTTCAAAAGATGGTCAGTCGCAATAGCAAGGGTGAGAGGGGCCATTGAGGGAGGTTTTACCCCATATTTGCGATGAAGAACAAAGGTTCTTGGACAGCGTAAAAATTGGTCAATTCCTGAACGAGATATGGGAAACGGGTCGTCTCTTGTTTTATCGAATTTGTTATAACGAGCCATTTGTAAACTCCTAACATTTTCCTACGATTGATAATATCGGAACGGTAAAAATCTAAGCCAATTAGGGTAAATTATATATAAAACCATTAATAACATGGCATGAACTCTTGCTGGACGATTGACGCCTCAATTGGAGATGAGCTAAAATTCAATCTGTGGGAAGAGAATAACATTATCGCTCTTTTGGCACATTCACGTTATATCTGCGGTACATAAAGAGACGGCTTTTGCTTTCCCCTTCTTTTCTCCGGCATCATTATTTTTTAAATGGAACGACATTATTTTCCACTGGTGGCCGAAGGATATGACGGGCTTCCAATAATGGAACGATGTCAACCATAACAGATTCAATAGGGTTTTTAGGTTGCCTTGTGTTCATTTCCCAATCGAGCTCCCAATCCCAGTTTGCTCCCTCGCCATTCACAAGAACGAAAAGCATTTTTTTGCAATCAATGAAGTCGGCTGCCCAATCATCCATTCTATCGCATTCTTCATTGGGATATCCCGCAAAACAAGGCAGGAAATGTGTCCCATCCACTGCGTTCCACTTCAGGGTAATCAAACGTGCAAATTTATCATCGATTTGATGGGCAGTCTGCGCGGTCTCGATCTCCACTTTCGGTTCCAGGACTGAAAACATTTTCTATCTCCTCACATTAAACATCGGTTTCGATGAACTAAAGATGCCTTCCTTTTTTACCAAAAACCGATTATTAAAAACCCCATGGCATATGGGAAACTTAGGGATTTGGTTCAGCTTGCAACGGAACTCCAAGCGACTTCCATTGGCTTTACTGTTCACGAACTAGCAGAGAAGATGGAGCGGAGCCGTCAAACCGTAGACAGGATGCTAGCTGGTTTATTCGAGTTGGGATTAGAACCAACTTCTATTCTCCTTGAAAACGACCATCATCTGACAAAACGATGGAAAATAGAGGGTGGAGTTCCAACCGAACTCCTCATTCTTCAGAGTGTCGAACGGACAGGGCTTGAAAGGCATCTAACGACTTTACCGGAGGGCAATGTAAGAAGTGGTCTATCAAAGCTGTTAGCCAAAAGTGAGCCTTTAGGAAAACATATAGCGGTCGATACAGCCGAATTGATTGAGAAAACAACCCACATAGGCAATATAGGGCCCAGACTACAGGTAAATGCAGCCCAGATGTCTAAATTCGAGAACGCCATTCTTGGATTCCAGAGACTAAGAATTAAGTATCGGGCAGCTGGAAAGCCAAAAGCCTCTTGGCGAACCGTTGAACCGCTTGGACTTCTATTTGGTCGGTTTGGATATTTAGTCGCTAATAATATCGCCACCTCAATGAAGCCCCTCACCTACCGTCTGGACCTCGTAGAAAATATCGAAGATTTAGGAGAGATGTTTGAGGAACCAACAAACTTCAATTTCAGAGAGTGGGCGAGAGATAGCTTTGGAATTTTCCATGGCGATGAATTGTTAGATATCAAACTTAGATTTACAGGCGAGGCGGCAAAAAGAGCGAGAAAGGTTCAGTTCCACCCATCCCAGAAAGTCAGCAAGGGACGAGGTGGCTCAACCATCATTGAATTACGTTGTCGGGGTCATAGAGAACTCATTCACGAACTCTGCCACCCAGACTGGGTCGGGCAGTTAGCCATTGAAAAGCCGGATGAATTTCGAACAAAATATTTTGATTATGTGAAAAAGTTGGGAGAACTATCCTGACTTTGCTTTTCCGCAACTTGGCTCTATATTGGCGAAAATACGCTAGAAAAATGGAGACAATACGGGAAAATTTGAGGGCAATGTAACCAACAGCTATTTGGTAGTTTTCAAATTCCTCGTAACTCATTGATAAATTAAAGATGGGGCCGTAGCTCAGTTGGGAGAGCGCTACAATGGCATTGTAGAGGTCGTCGGTTCGATTCCGTCCTGCTCCACCAAGTTCTTCAAGTAAAACAATAGCCT
>PBLS01000054.1 GCA_002721825.1 Magnetovibrio sp. | reverse complement strand
TAAGGCATCTTGAAGGCCGTCGCTGAGAAGGTTGAATGAAGCCACTGTGGCAAAGATCATTAATCCGGGCCATATGGCCAGCCCTGGTGCCGTCCAAACAAAGTCTTGTGCATTGGTCAGCATATTCCCCCAACTTGCAATTGGCGGTTGAATTCCCAATCCAAGAAAGCTCAAGGTTGATTCCAATAAGATAATATTTCCAATTGAGAGGGTCGTAGCAACGATAAGTGGTGAGATGCAATTTGGCAAAATATGACACCACATGATACGTGGAGCAGATGCTCCGAGGGCTATAGCGGCGCGGACAAACTGTTGATTTTTTAAGGATAATGTTTCAGCTCTAACCAACCTTGCTACAGTGGTCCATCCGAATAGGGCTATGACTATGATGATCCGGTAAAGTACCATATTTTCCGAGGTTGCTACTTCTTCGGGGAGCCCAAGTTTCTTGAGATCTATAGCAACTAATACAATCAAGAACGGTAGTAGTGGAAGTGAAATAACTCCATCGGTTATGCGCATTAGTATATTATCTATCCGTCTCCCGTAATAACCTGAAATGAGGCCGATAACACAGCCTATGATACTTGAGAATAAAGCCGCTACTATAGCGACGGTCAATGAAACCTGGCCACCATATGAAACGCGTATGAATAAGTCTCGGCCTAGTTCGTCGGTGCCAAACGGATGGTCAAAAGACGGTGCGGCAAGTCTGTTCGTAAGTTCAATTTGTTCGCCGTTTAGTTCGAATAAAATTTCGCTTAAGGGCGCTAGTAATGAAACGAGTGTTAATAAAATTAAGAATAACCCACTTGCCATAGCTAAAGGATAGGATAACAAACGCCGACAAGTTCGAAGCGTGACACTTTCTGGGTAGTTTATTATTGCCTTCGACTTCACCGATTGTATCCTCTCCGAGTGTTCGTGATGCGTGGGTCTACGCATGCATATGCGACATCAGCTAATACATTGCATATCAAAGTCATAAGCGTGGCGAGTAGCAGGCCAATAAGAGCTAGATTAAAGTCGTTACCAAGCACCGCGTCGAATATCATCTTACCTAGGCCGAGCCAGGAAAACATCGTTTCGGTTATCAGGGCGCCAGAAAATAAGGATCCAAAACTAAGTGCAAGTACGGTTATAAAGGGTAGGGCTGCATTCCGTAATGCGTGTTTTATTAGCAACTGGGGTGTGCTGGCTCCTTTGGCACGGGCAGTTCGAATAAAATCTTGTCTTAAGACTTGTATCATGGAAGCGCGGATAAAGCGAATATATCCACCAGCCGTTAACAACGTGAGAACACTAACAGGCAAAATCATGTAGCGCACCATGCCGATACTATCCGCGTCAGTAGCGCTCATGCCACTTGCCGGAAGCCATTGAAGTTTCACAGAAAATATGAGAATTGCTAGTAGAGCTAGCCAGAACGGTGGCATGGAAATACTGAAAAAACTGAAAAGATTGACTACATGATCAAAGGCAGACCGAGGCTTTATTGCAGCTATGATCCCTAAAGGGAGGGCTATGGCTAGTGATAATGCAATTGCTGTGGACATCAGGATTAAAGTGTTAATCAGATGAGGAATTAGCACTTCTATTGCGGGACGGGAATATATACGCGAGAAACCAAAATTTCCTGTAAATGCAGCTGTGAGCCAGTTGCCATAGCGGTCTAATAAGGGCTTGTCTAAGCCGTGTAGACTTTTTAAACGGGCTATATCGCTCGAGCTAAAATTCGGGTTTGCAGTGATCATTTCATCTATTGGGTCACCGGGCATTAAGCCGATTAGTCCATAAATCACAAAAGACATTACGAGGAGAACTATTAGGCATTCAAATGCCCGTGATGCGATAAAACGTAACATGTCATTCCAAAAAGTTAGATATCTTGTCACCGCTTTGAATTCCACTTAACGTGCTGTTGACGCCAATAGGCTCAGCGATTTTTGTTTTAGAAATTTCGCTGCTAATCGTATTTGGCGTTGCAAGCATCAACTCACGCTCCTTTTCGAATTTGTAATAGATCATCTAAATCATGTAGGGCAGGCTTTTGTGCGGAGGCTGATAAGGAATTATTTCAATCTTGGGATTTATACAACATTTTTTGGCCAATAGATTGGAAGTTCGATTTGAGCGTAATTTCGGAGTGTTTGGTTAAAGACAGAATCGAAATGCCCGCAACAAATTAAAATGAGCCAAACGTGAAGAATAAAAATTTTACATACATAGCATCAAGCCGTTGATTTAAAAAAATTAAGTTTAATTTAAATTTTGTCACTGGTAGCCTGAGGGGTGCCCGGCTAAACTATTTTTGTCATGCAGCAGTATCTTGATCTTCTACATCATGTGCGGGAAACAGGGACATTTCGGGAAGACCGCACAGGTACCGGGACTCAAAGCGTATTTGGTTACCAAATGCGGTTTGATTTGGCATCAGGGTTTCCTTTGTTGACGACCAAGAAGTTACACCTAACCTCAATAATACACGAATTGCTGTGGTTTTTAGCAGGCAGTACCAACATTGAATATCTAAACAAGAATGGCGTTAGGATTTGGGATGAATGGGCAGACGAAAATGGTGAATTAGGACCAGTCTATGGACACCAGTGGCGTTCGTGGCCAACTTCCGACGGCCAAACTATAGACCAAATACAGAAAATAATGAGCGACATTAAGGCGACACCAAATTCTCGTCGTCACATCGTTTCAGCGTGGAATGTTGCGGAGGTCGACCAAATGGCTCTTCCACCATGTCATTGCTTGTTCCAGTTTTATGTGGCTGATAATAAACTTTCTTGCCAGCTTTACCAACGGAGCTGTGATGTTTTTTTGGGTGTGCCGTTTAACATCGCGTCTTATGCGCTCCTCACTATGATGGTTGCTCAAGTATCGAAGCTTGCGCCAGGAGAGTTTATTCACACGTTGGGTGACGCACACTTGTATTCAAATCACCTGGAACAAGTAGATTTGCAGCTGTCACGGGATCCGCGAAAGTTACCGATAATGCAAATTGACCCCGCTGTTGAAAATATTTTTGACTTCAAGTTTGAGGATTTTAAGCTTATGGACTATGACCCACACCCACATATAGCGGCCCCAATTGCCGTTTGATGCTTACTTCACTGATTGTTGCTGTAGCTGAGAACGGCGTTATTGGATGCAACGGCAAGTTGCCTTGGCATATATCTGCTGATCTTAAATATTTTAAGAAGACGACGATGGGTGCTCCAGTGATAATGGGGCGTAAAACCTTTGAATCTATTGGGTTTGCACTGCCTGGACGTGCCAATATCGTAGTGACACGTAATGCGGATTTTAGTGCTTCAAATGTTCAAATAGAGTTGAGCGTGGAAAACGCAGTACTTGAGGCGCAAGCCATATTGGAAAACCATACTGGCTGTGAATTGTTTGTAATTGGTGGGGCTGAAATTTATGCAAAAGCCATCAGGATAGCTAACCGAATTTATTTAACTCGCGTTCATGCGAAGTTTATTGGGGACGCCTGTTTTCCATCGCTTGAAGAGGACATTTGGCGTGAAATTGCTTCTGAAAAACATCCGCCAGAAACGGACAAGGGGCCATCTTTCAGTTTTACGATACTTGAACGCATAGTTAAAAGCAGGGAATGTTAATAGAGAAAAAGTTCCAAGGGATCATTTTTTTCGCAACCTAACGGCAACGAACCGAAGCCCGTTTTGTCCATCTAAATGCAGCAAAATTGATTTGCGATTGAGTCGCATAGCATTATCAACATGGCGTTTTACATCTGAAGGGCCTGTGATTGATTGCTGGCTTACTTCGGTAATAACATTGCCAGGTCGGATTTCTTTTTGGTACGTTGGGCCTTCGGCGTCAACCTTGGTAATCACTACGCCTTTGGTGCCTTCTTTTAATTTGAATTGTTGACGTGTTTTTTCGGTGACTGCGGCCAGCGTTAAACCTAGCTCATATACATTCACTTCTTCAGCGGGTTTGCTATCCGCCTGTGATGCAATTTTTACGTCATTTTTTAATTCTCCAACTGAAACGGAAAGCAGCTTGTCTTTACCATCCCGCCAGATTAAAACTTTTACTGGTTTTCCCACTTCGGTCTCAGCGACTATACGTGGCAAAGACCGCATTTCTCTTACGGGCTTGTTGTCAAATTTGAGAATAACATCTCCAGCCTTAATTTTGGCCTTTGCAGCCGGACTATCCTTCATCACGCTAGCCACTAGAGCTCCTTCAGCTTTTTCCAGGCCAAGAGTCTCTGCGATTTCTTCGTTAACAGCTTGGATGTGGACCCCTAGCCAACCGCGTTTTACCTTTCCAGACTTAATCAATTGACGGATAACCGGCTCAGCAGTGGAAGTCGGAATTACAAAACCAATCCCTACACTCCCTCCCGATGGCGAGAAAATAGCTGTATTTATTCCAATTACCTCGCCATTTAGATTAAACATAGGACCACCCGAATTGCCGCGGTTAATTGAAGCGTCAGTTTGAATGAAATCGTCATATGGCCCAGCATTTATATTTCGGCCACGTGCGGAAATTATACCGGCAGTAACGGTACCGCCAAGCCCGAATGGATTTCCAATAGCGACTACCCAGTCGCCGACGCGGGCTTTGTGAGAGTTTCCGAACGGTACGAAAGGAAGTTTTTGGCTGTTTTTTACTTTCAGGACTGCTAAATCGGTTTTCGTGTCCCGACCAACTACCTCTGCCTTAAGGCGAGTGTCATCTTGCAGGATTACGGATATTTCGTCAGCTTCTGAGATAACGTGATTATTGGTAACGATAAAACCATCTTCACTTATAATAAAGCCGGAGCCAAGGGATGTCGCTCGGCGTGAGCGTTGCTGTGGCTGGTTGTGATCAAAGAATTCCTTGAAAAAATCCTCAAATGGCGAACCTGGCGGCAATTGCGGCATATTTGGAGTTTCGCGACCTTTGATTGTTTGTGTGGTTGAAATATTAACCACTGATGGAAGCAATTTGGCGGCGAGATTAGCAAAAGTCTCTGGCGCGTTTCGCGCTTGGGTAGTTTCTGGAATGAGTATCCATAGAGCTATTGCAAATATGACTCTTAGACAAGGGTGATTGGCTTTGTTGTTACGAACAAAGTCTGTAGTTTTAATCATAGTTTGTTTCTGCCTCTTCTATCTTTTTTGTTCGCGTATCATTATCTTGTCATAAAATTTTTAATCGTTTGACCAAAGCTATGAGAGCATAACGGCTCGAACTTGGGGTATGTTCAATTTGCCCTTAAATTATGGTTGAATATTGTCGAATTTAAGATTTTAAAAGGGCATTAGGCATTATTCCTCCCTATCCGCGGATCAACCATAATGCAAAGACGGCTAAGGAAGCCGCAACCAGACCTGCCGTCCGCAAATTTGCGGACGGTTGTTCAAGGACGGTTTGCATCATCCGTTTCATTGCATTGGGGAAAAGCGCATATGCAATCCCTTCAATTGCGACAGCCAAGGCCAAAGCGGAAAGTAGGTCGCTCACATCTCACTCTGGTTTTCCAGCCCCAAAAAACCTAAAAAATTCAGAATCAGGGCTTAAAACCATAGTTGTACCCTCGCCTAGAGCTTCACCGTATGCCTCCATAGATCGGTAGAAATCAAAGAATTTTGGGTCCTTGCCAAAAGCATTTCCAAGAACGCGGTTACGCTCGCCTTCTCCTTGACCTTTAAGAATTTCCGCTTGGCGCTGGGCCTCCGCTACAATTACCGTACGGTCGCGATCGGCTTCTGCCTGAATGCGCAACTTCTGTTCCTCCCCAACAGCACGTAGCCGCGCGGCATGAGCGACACGATCAGAACGCATGCGGTTGTACACAGACTGTGCTGTGGTATCAGGGAGGTCGGTCCGGCCGATACGGACATCAACCACCTCTACTCCAAACTCTGGAGCGAAAGTCTTCATCTGTACGGCAATCACCGCCATCACTTGGGCGCGTTTATCGGTTAGCATGTCGCCTAGTAGAATTTTACCTATCCCCGCGCGGATCGCCGCGTTAAGCCGTGACCCAAACACGCTCCGAAAATTAGCATCAGTCTGGGCGCGCTTTCGGTATTCTAGTGGGTCCAGGATCCGGTAACGTGCGAAAGCATCGACATTAACGCGTTTTTGATCCGCTAGAATTACCTCTTGAGCTGGGGGGTCGAGGTCGAGTATGCGAGCATCATAAAACTCGGCATTTTGAACAAAAGGTAGTTTGACATGTAGCCCAGGGGATTTCACTACCCGTATTGGGTTTCCGAACTGAAGAATAAGCGCCTGTTGAGTTTGGTGAACCGTAAAAAGAGCGCTCGCGGCAACTATTCCGCTGACGATAACAGCTACGCCAATGAAGATTACAAAAGCCCTATTCATGATTACTGCCCTCCCGAGCGTTTTTTGAGTTCTGGAAGAGGAAGGTAAGGAACGACGCCGCCACCGCCCGCACCGCTACCTCTGTCGATAATGACTTTCTCGGATTTAGAAAAAACGTCCTGCATGCGTTCCAGGAATAAGCGTCGTGTGGTCACATCTTTAGCTGCCACATAACTGTTATATACGGATAGAAAGCGTTCTGCCTCACCTTGTGCTTCTTTCACAACCTTTTCTTTATAGGCAGTGGCAGCTTGGATCATCTTTTGAGCCTCACCTTTGGCCCGCGGGACTATGTCATTTGCGTAGGCAGTCGCTTCATTAACAGAGCGCTCCTGGTCTTGCTTCGCACGTTGTACGTCGTTGAATGCATCAATGACTTCTTGAGGAGGGTCAACTTTTAGGAGCTGAATTTCAGCAATCGCTACACCAGTTTTATATTCATCTAAAATTTTCTGGAGTAATTCCTTGGCTTCTTGCTGTACACTCTGTCGTTTAACTGTCAGTGCGGCTTCCAAGGGTGTTTGGCCGATTACCTCTCGCATGGAGCTCTCAGCAGCTAGCTTAATGGTTAACTCTGGATCTCGGATATTGAATAAAAATTCTGCCGCATTTTTAATACGCCACTGAATCCCAAAATCTATATCGATAATATTTTGATCAGAGGTTAGCATTAGACTTTCAAGAGGGACGTCACGACCGGTTCCCCGTGTTACATCACCAGTGCCGCGGAACCCAATGTTGAGTGTATTGGTTCTCTCTACATCGGGCTTAATAACGTCACCGATTGGCGAAGGAAACCAAATATGAAGACCGGGGGCGGTACGTTTAACGTATTTACCAAATAGTAGTTCCACGCCCTGCTGGCCGGGTTCAACTCTATAAATACCACTTAAAGACCAAAAACCCATGACAGCGATAAGAAAAAGAAGAAGGCGTTTGCCACTACCACCTCCGGGCAAAAAGCTCTTTACTTTATCCTGACTGCGTTTCAGCAACTCTTCAATATCAGGAGGTTGTGGGCTGTTCCCGCCGCTCCATGGACCACCAGCACCTCCGCCGCCTCCGCCCCATGGGCCACCACCTTGCGATTTCCAGGCCATTTTTTTTCCTTTCTTACGAATTCTTTACGCAATTTCGCTGCGATACTTGTAAAAATTAAATCTTGTATTACTTCCTTATTACATATGCGCTATCAAAAAACGCATTAGCAGGAATATCGGTTTATTAAGCGGAGTTTGCAAGACATGGCGGAAAGCATTGAAAAAAAGGTGCTTGATGCGCTTGAAGGCATCAAAGACCCTATTAGCGGAGAAAGCATTGTTTCGGCAGGGATGATCAAGGGATTACAGGTCAAAGAAGGTCATGTCGCTTTTGCCATCGAGGTAAGTGCGGAAGATGGTCCGAAAATGGAACCTCTCCGTAAGGAAGCAGAGAAAATCGTTCACGCTCTTGATGGTATCCTAACAGCTACTGTCGTATTGACCGCTGAAAAAGACGGGGGAACAACTTCGAAATCTCAACAAGCTGGGCCTCCAGATCCAGGTAATTTGGGTACAGCATCTCAGCCGGTAGGGAATCCACTTCCAGGTGTTAAGTCCATAATTGCTGTAGCGTCTGGCAAAGGTGGTGTTGGCAAATCGACAACGGCGGTTAATTTAGCTTTAGGCCTTGTTGCGGGCGGAAAAAAAGTTGGTCTGATGGATGCTGATATTTATGGACCTTCTATGCCTAGAATGATGGGAATTACGGGCCAACCAGTATCGAACGATGGCAAGAACCTAGAAGCAATGGAAAATTACGGTCTTAAGGTTATGTCTATTGGGTTTTTGGTTGAGGAAGATACCCCAATGATTTGGCGGGGCCCTATGGTACAATCTGCGCTTGAGCAGATGATGCGCGATGTTAATTGGGGTGAGCTAGATGTACTTGTTGTCGATATGCCCCCGGGTACAGGAGATGCGCAACTGACTATGGCTCAAAGGGTTCCTCTTACTGGTGCTGTGATTGTTTCTACTCCGCAGGATATTGCACTGTTGGATGCCCGTAAGGGGCTCAATATGTTTCGCAAGGTTGATGTGCCGGTTTTTGGTATAGTGGAGAATATGAGCTATTTCACGTGTCCACATTGCAACGAGCGGTCAGAGATTTTTGCACATGGTGGTGCTAGAGCTGAGGCGGAAAGGCTAGGGTGTGATTTTCTTGGCGAAGTTCCGCTTGCTATTGATATTCGTACTACATCGGATGGAGGGGCCCCCATTGTGGTCTCGCAGCCAGAGAGTGAGCATGCTAGTGCCTACCGAATTATTTCGGACCAGGTGGCAGAGAAAATCGATCAGGCTCTATTGCGGCAGGAGAAGGACGCGCCAAGGATTGTCATTCAATAAAATTAATCATTGAAGACCGGTAGTTTACAAACCAAAGTGGATCATCTTTTCAAGCTACTTGCCGGCATGGGGGACGCATTGGACAAAGGCTTTAGGGTTGGTATCGGCGGCAGACAGTCTTAATAATTTTACAATCGTGATTTGCGGTCCAACTGCGAGCGGCAAATCAGCATTAGCATTGGCCGTTGCGGATTTTTTTAACGGCGAGATTATCAATGGCGATAGTATGCAAATCTACCGTGAACTGAAGGTGCTAACTGCGCGCTCTAGGGACGAAGAAACAAAAACCGTAACGCACCATCTTTATGGAGAGCTTAGTATTAAAGAAAAATGTTCCGCTGGCGCATGGCTTAACTTGGCAGTAGACGCAATCACCGATGTTCGAGCAAGAGGAAAATTGCCGATTGTTTGCGGTGGGACAGGGCTATACTTAAAAATTTTGATGGAGGGTATAGCGGAGGTGCCTGATGTTCCAGAAAGCTTGACTGAGGATTTACACCAACTCTACGAACGTGAAGGAGGGGTCGCTTTCCATAAGAGGCTCTCTATAGTTGATCCTGAGAGTGCTTCTAAGCTTACTATATCTGATCGTCAGAGATTAATTAGGGCTTATAGCGTTGTTGAAGCAACGGGTCGGAAATTGGGGTACTGGCAAACGAAGCAGCCTGCAGGTTCCCCAGTTGAAGGACAGTTTGTCAAAATTGTTTTAACCCCGCCTCGTGACGAGTTATACCAGCGAATTAATCACCGTCTTGATGCTATGGTATCTGATGGTGCGGTTGAGGAAGTAGCGGATGTTTTGGAGAAAAACTTAAACCCTCAACTGCCGGCGATGAAAGCACTCGGTGTGCCGGAATTTTCAAGGTATTTGAGAGGGCAAATTGGACTGAATGAAGCAATTGAGAATGTTAAAAGTGCAACGCGTCATTTTGCCAAGCGTCAATTTACATGGTTTCGAAACCATATGACAGCGGATTTGGTTATTGAAGACTTTGGCGGGACAAAAGCTGCGTTTTCTCGGGTAAAGGCTTTGTTGGGGACATTATCTGTGGGTAGTTAGTGTATTTTTTTAAAATCGGTACGCTTTGAGCTGTTAATGAAACAATGTCGGCAAGACAGTAATATTATAAAAAATATCATAATATTATAATTATATTACATTAAATAGACGTAAACTTTCCATATATTTTTAATATTTTCGTTGACGGACTGGATAGGAATGTTAGGTTCCCGATTCCTGGCGTTAGGTTAAGCCGTCGTTGCGGCATTTGTGGGCGACTCACGAGTGTTTGGAGTGTCTCTTGTGGTATGTACCGTTTGTGGTTTCTGGTGCTAGCGGCAGGTTGGTGCGGAATTTCAAAAGGCACAGCCTTTTAGGAGTGACCAGTCATGAGTAATAAGCAGATTAGTGGATCAGAAATTGTACTGGAAGCGCTAGTCGAGCAAAACGTCACCGATATTTTTGGATATCCGGGTGGCGCTGTATTGCCAATATACGATGCAATTTTTAATCAGAATCGTATCCGTCATATTCTTGTACGCCAAGAGGGCGGTGCAGTTCATGCAGCAGAAGGTTATGCGCGCTCAACGGGAAAGGTGGGTGTAGTGCTGGTGACATCGGGGCCAGGAGCGACTAACGCTGTAACGGGGTTAACAGATGCTTTGATGGATAGTATCCCATTAGTATGTTTTACAGGCCAGGTTCCAACACATTTGATTGGAAATGATGCCTTTCAAGAGGCGGACACTACAGGAATTACTCGGCCATGCACAAAGCATAATTATTTGGTTAAGAACGTAGACGATTTAGCACGCATCGTTCATGAAGCTTTTCACGTGGCAAGAAGTGGTCGACCTGGGCCCGTGGTAATTGATCTGCCGAAAGACGTTTTAATGGCGCTTGGCAATTATACACAGAAATCGAAAGTTAAAATCCGAAGTTATGGGGCACAAATTAAAGGTGATAGTGAGAAAATTAAATTGGCAGTTGCAGCTCTTGCAAAAGCTAAACGGCCAATAATCTACGCTGGTGGGGGGGTTATAAATTCAGGACGCATTGCATCCCAGTTACTTACTAAGTTTGTCAAAATGACGGGATCACCGTGCACGTTAACATTGATGGGGTTAGGTGCATTCCCAGCATCTGAAAAGCAGTTTCTTGGCATGTTGGGTATGCATGGGACCTACGAGGCCAACCTTGCTATGCATGCTAGTGATGTTCTTGTGTGTATTGGGGCGCGCTTTGATGACAGGGTGACCGGGAGGCTCGATGCTTTTGCCCCTGATGCTTTTAAGATCCATATTGATATAGATCCTTCGAGTATTAACAAAAATGTGCCCGTTGATATTTCTATTGTAGGTGACGTGCGCCATGT
The DNA here is from genome assembly GCA_002721825.1 of Magnetovibrio sp. Taxonomy (GTDB): domain Bacteria; phylum Pseudomonadota; class Alphaproteobacteria; order Rhodospirillales; family Casp-alpha2; genus TMED8. The sequence continues at coordinate 3,800 of PBLS01000054.1, read as the reverse complement.
GCTTGAAGATATGATCAAATACTGGCAATCATCACGATCTAAAATTGCCCCAAAGCCGCTTGAGGCTTGGTGGCGTCAAATTGACAAATGGCGTGCTGTTGAATGTCTCAAATACGAGCAAGGAAAAAGTAAAATTAAACCGCAATATGCTGTCCAGCGGTTGTATGAATTGACCCGTAAACTAAAGCAGGATGTGTACATCTCTACTGAAGTTGGCCAGCACCAAATGTGGGCCGCTCAATATTTCGGCTTTGACCACCCGAATCGTTGGTTGACCTCAGGAGGGCTAGGCACCATGGGATATGGTTTGCCGGCTGCTATGGGCGTTCAAATTGCACACCCAAAATCTCTTTGTATAGATATAGCGGGTGAAGCTTCCTTTTTGATGAATATGCAAGAGCTCTCTACTATTAGGCAGTATAGGTTACCTGTGAAATCGTTTATACTTAATAACTTTTATATGGGAATGGTACGTCAGTGGCAGGAACTACTCCACGGTGGACGTTATTCTGAAAGCTATATGACGAGCCTTCCTGATTTTATAAAACTAGCCGAGTCTTTTGGTATGGTTGGTCTTCGTGCAACTAAACCGGAGGATGTGGATGAAGTAATCATGGAAATGATCAAGACGGATAATGCAGTAATCTGTGATATTCATATAGATAAATCAGAAAATTGTTTTCCAATGATCCCATCTGGAGCGGCGCATAACGAGATGCTGCTTGGTCCAGAAGACGAAGCTGAAAAGCCGGTTTCCGAAGAAGGGATGGTTTTGGTCTGAGGAACGCGCAGGCTAGATATTGCTTTTGGTCTATTGTCCACTATAAGAGTTTGGTTGTTACGGCGCTCAGGGAGTAAGAAGACGTGAATACTCACATCCAGCCCGAAAATTCGCATATTATAGCTGTCCTTGTAGATAACGAGCCCGGGGTTTTGGCTCGGGTTATAGGTCTTTTCTCTGGCCGCGGTTATAACATAGAGAGCCTTACCGTTGCGGAGACTGATGCCGTTAACGGTCTCAGTAGGATTACTATTGTGACAACTGGAACACCTATGGTTGTCGAACAAATAAAGTCGCAGCTACGCCGTTTGGTCCCTGTTCATGAGGTTAGTGATTTAACTCTTGAAGGGGATAGTGTGGAACGTGAACTTGCATTGGTGAAAGTAGTTGGTATAGGAGAGACACGGGTTGAAAGCCTGAGAATTGCAGATATTTTCCGCGCTAACGTTGTGGATAGTACGAACGAATCATTTGTGTTTCAAATTGTTGGTAAGTCAAGCAAGGTCGATGCATTCGTCAAGTTGATGCAACCGTTGGGTCTCAACGATGTATCTCGGACTGGTATTGCTGCGATAGCGCGCGGGACTGGTCGGATGAAAAAAAAATAAATTAGCTAGCAGTAAAAGGTCTAGATATTTTAGGAATTTCAAAAATTTAAATCAAAAAGGGATGGATGAAAATGCGTGTATATTATGATCGTGACGCCGATGTGAATTTGGTTAAAGAAAAAAAGATCGCTATCGCTGGATACGGTAGCCAGGGCCATGCTCATGCGTTAAACTTAAGAGATTCTGGTATTAAGGATATTACTATTGTTTTACGGCCAGGATCCGCTTCAGCAAATAAGGCTAAAAATGATGGCTTCGACGTTCGAGAAGCACGGGAAGCTGCGGAAACGTCGGATATCTTCATGATATTGACACCGGACGAAGGTCAAGCCCAGCTATATAGTGAGCATTTACATGATAATCTCAAGGACGGTAGCGCAATCGCCTTTGCGCATGGGCTTAATGTACATTTTGGGCTAATAGAGCCACGCGACGATCTTGACGTATTTATGATAGCACCTAAGGGTCCTGGCCATACTGTACGCTCTGAATATGTGCGCGGTGCCGGCGTACCAAGCCTTATCGCCGTTGCTCAAAATGCATCTGGAAATGCACAGGAAATTGGGATCTCTTATGCGGCTGGGCTGGGTGCAGGGCGTGCGGGCATTGTGGAAACCACCTTTAAGGAAGAATGTGAGACGGACCTTTTTGGGGAGCAGGCAGTGCTTTGCGGAGGCTTATCAGCTTTGATAATGGCAGGTTATGAAACCTTGGTAGAGGCGGGGGACGCACCTGAAATGGCCTATTTTGAATGTTGCCACGAAGTAAAACTGATTGTTGATCTGATTTATGAAGGTGGAATTGCTAATATGCGTTACTCAGTCTCCAATACTGCTGAATACGGAGACTACATGTCAGGGTCTCGCATCATAACGGATGAGACCAAAGCTCGGATGAAGGATCTTTTAGCGGACATTCAAACCGGGCGCTTTGTTAAGCAATGGATGCTGGAAAATCAGGCTGGATTGCCAAACTTTAAAGCTGAGCGACGTATTGCAGCAGAGCATGGGGTCGAAAAAGTCGGCGAAAAATTGCGCGCTATGATGCCATGGATTGCTGAAAACGCGTTAGTTGATAAAGAAAAAAACTAGAAGATGTCTCATCACTTTATATTATACTATTCCACGCAGCGAAATAGGGTGTGGCAATGAAATATTTGAAATGTGATGGGTATAAAGAGAATATTAAGGCCGTTTCGAGACAATCCAGTTGACAAGGTATGTGATTAGGGTGTTTCTAATCAGGAGGATTGGTGATGGCTAAACAACAATTGAAGAGCGTGGCAGTGCTTAAAAATAACTGGATTGAAAATCTTTTAGGTAGTTTAGTAGGACGAATTAGGCCTGCAAAGTGGCTCTTTGAGCTCGGTTTTTCGCTTGACCTCGTTGAGGGGATTCGACTTAGGGCCCCCTGATCGCGGTCTGCAGAGCGGTCTGCAGAATAACCGAGTTTCAGGGGATGAACTTAATAGCAAAGAGTGTTCTGCCTATGTTGAAAACAAGGGTTAATTAGATGACTAATTTTACGGATACTGATTTAAATCGAGTAATAATTTTTGACACTACGTTACGTGATGGAGAGCAGTCGCCCGGATGCTCTATGAACTTAGAGGAAAAATTGCGGGTAGCGCGCATGCTTGAGGGAATGGGCGTAGACGTTATTGAGGCAGGTTTTGCAATCGCTTCTCCAGGCGACTTTGAGGCTGTAAACGAGATAGCTAAGGTTTTGAAAAAGTCAGTTGTGTGTTCGTTGGCCCGTTCAAGCAAATTGGATATTGATGCCGCAGCTGAGGCGCTAGAGCCAGCTGAGCGAAAGCGGATCCACACATTTATATCAACTAGCCCACTTCATATGAGTGTTAAGTTACAAATGTCTCCGGAAGAGGTGCATCAAGCAGTTATTGATAGCGTAACGCGTTCAAGAAATTATTGCGATGATGTGGAATGGTCACCTGAGGATGGCACGCGTACCGAGCATGATTTTCTGTGTCAATGTATTGAGAGTGCCATTAATGCAGGAGCGAGTACCATTAATATCCCGGATACTGTTGGCTATACAGTTCCAGAGGAGTATGCGGAGTTAATCCGTATGGTTTTAAATCGTGTGCCTAATATAGATAAGGCTCGGTTGTCGGTTCATTGCCACAATGATTTAGGTTTAGCCGTAGCAAATTCGCTGGCTGCGGTTTCAGCGGGAGCACGTCAAGTAGAATGTACAATTAATGGGATTGGCGAGCGTGCAGGCAATGCATCCTTGGAAGAAGTTGTTATGGCGCTGCGGACACGTCACGATATTATGCCATTCGCTAGTGGTATTGTTACCGAGGATATTACTAAAGCTTCACGATTGGTTTCGGGCGTCACAGGTTTTAATGTTCAGCCTAATAAGGCTATCGTTGGAGCTAATGCCTT
>PBLS01000053.1 GCA_002721825.1 Magnetovibrio sp. | reverse complement strand
TTTCTCAATGGCCTCAGTGTCATCTCCCACACGGATTTCACGCTCGAACCCGACGGGTGTCTTTGCTAGGTCAGAGGCGCCAGCATTAGTTGTCATAATTAAAATAACGTTCCGGAAATCAATGCTTTTACCATTATGATCCGTTAGCTTACCGTGATCCATCACCTGTAAAAGTATATTAAAGAGATCTGGGTGCGCCTTCTCAATTTCATCTAGAAGTAAAACTGAATGAGGCTGGTGGTCAATAGCATCAGTCAACAGCCCTCCCTGGTCAAAACCAACATAACCTGGAGGCGCCCCAATCAAACGTGAAACGGAGTGACGCTCCATATATTCCGACATATCAAAACGTACCAACTCCACACCCATTATTTTAGAAAGCTGCCGGGCCACTTCTGTTTTACCGACGCCGGTGGGGCCTGAGAATAAATAGCAACCAACGGGTTTCTCTGGTTCACGCAACCCCGCACGCGCTAATTTAATCGCACTTGAAATTGCTTTAATTGCCTTATCCTGACCAAAAACAACTGTCTTCAAATCACGCTCTAACGTGGCAAGAGCAACCCGGTCATTGCGCGAAACAGTCTTGGGAGGAATGCGAGCAATCTTGGCTACTACCTCCTCAACATCACGAACAGTTACCGTTTTCTTTCGTTTGCTCATAGGCAACAACATACGCGACGCGCCAACTTCGTCTATAACATCAAGCGCTTTATCCGGCAGTTTACGGTCATTGATATACCGTGCCGCTAAGTCAACTGCCGTCTTTAAAGCGTCGTTAGTGTAACGCACTTGATGATGTTCCTCAAAATACGGTTTGAGGCCCTTTAAGATTCTTATAGTGTCATCAACAGAGGGCTCATAAACATCTATCTTTTGAAAGCGTCGAACAAGCGCTCTATCTTTTTCAAAATGACCTCTATATTCTTTATACGTTGTCGAACCCATGCAGCGAATGGTTCCCGACTGTAAAGATGGCTTGAGGATATTTGAGGCATCCATTGAACCCCCGGAAGTCGCTCCTGCCCCTATAACCGTATGAATTTCATCAATGAAGAGTATTGCATGTGGCAAGTTTTCTAGTTCAGCCATCACATTTTTAAGACGTTCTTCAAAATCACCGCGATAACGCGTGCCTGCCAACAATGCCCCTAAATCCAGAGCATAAATTACGGCATCTACTAAAACCTCCGGCACATCTCCTTCGACAACGCGTCGTGCTAAACCTTCAGCAAGTGCTGTCTTCCCAACACCAGGATCTCCTACATAGAGAGGGTTATTCTTGCTCCTACGACAAAGGACCTGAATAGTTCGTTCAATTTCTGCATTACGACCTATTAAAGGGTCAATGCGCCCTTCTTCAGCCTTAACATTCAAGTTAACGCAATAATTAAGAAGTGCCTCTTGACCAGTATGCACTGCCTGATCATCGGTTAATTCATCATCAATACTGTGAACGGTACGCGACTGCTCTCCAGTAGCTACCTTAGCAATCCCATGAGAAATATAATTTACGGCATCAAGACGCGACATTTCCTGTAATTGTAAAAAATATACCGCATGGGACTCACGCTCGGAAAATAATGCTACTAAGACATTAGCTCCGGTAACTTCTTCGCGACCCGACGACTGAACATGAATAACAGCTCGTTGTATAACGCGCTGAAAACCTGCAGTTGGCTTAGGTTCAAAATCACTTGACGACTGCAAACCCTCAAGTTCGGTATCAAGAAAATTTGTAACGTTTTCAACGAGCTGTTGAAGATCAATATTACAGGCCTTCATAACCGAGCATGCATCCTGGTCTTCTGTCAGGGATAAAAGTAGATGCTCAAGCGTTGCAAATTCATGATCACGCTCTATCGCCATTGCTAAAGCACGATGTAATGTATCCTCCAGTTTACGCGATAACACGTTTAGTTCTCCTCATCCCCGCGACCATCTTTCTCAATCGTACACTGCAAAGGGTGCTGATTTTTTCTTGCCATGTCCATGACCTGAGTAACCTTGGTCTCTGCTACGTCATAAGTATATACACCACAGATACCAACACCTTTTTGATGTACGTGCAACATGACCTGCATTGCTTTATCGTTGGACATAGCAAAAAACAGCTGCAAAACGTAAACCACAAACTCCATAGGTGTGTAGTCATCATTCAACATTAGAACCTTGTACATTGAAGGCCGTTTTGTCGTAGGGCGCTCTTTAAGTGCAATCCCCGTCTCTAGATCATCATGATTTATACGTGATGGCGGCTTTATCGGCTTTTCAGGATCGTTCATAGATATTTTAAACATGTGGCTTCATATTCTATTTTTTATTTTTACACTTAATAATATGGAATTTTAAACCTTATCCGAAAGACCTATTCAAATATTTTTGTAATTTCGCTCGTAAATTAATTAGTGTAAAATTTCTATTCTACACATTTTCGCACTTTACTGATATTCAAAAGGATAGAGCACGATTAACCGTTTTTTCACTATGAAATGTTAACAGTCCAACAAGTAGCAAAAGAAATGTGAGCCATTCATGTTTGATTTATAATGTGTTCCCACGAATTGTGTAATGAAATAAATGGATGCAGGTTTCGAATAATTGATGAAAAAAATTTACTCTCACAGACCTATTATTCATAAATTATTTCTTTGTTTTACTACAATAATGCCTCTTCTTTGTTCCATGGCTCTCTCTGGGCCAGCATTTGCCCGCTATGCAAGCATCGTAGTAAATGCTGAAAATGGACAAATACTTCTAGCGACAAATGCCGATACTCCCAACTATCCAGCATCTTTAACTAAAATGATGACATTATATTTAATGTTTGAAGCTCTTGACGATGGGAAATGGACACTAAATTCTAGGCTAAATGTATCCGCACGAGCAGCACGCCAACCCGCATCTCGACTAGGCTTAAAGCGCGGTGAAACCATCACCGTCAAGAATGCTATCCTAGCACTGATAACTAAATCCGCAAATGATGTAGCAACAGTCGTTGCCGAAAATTTAGCCAGCAATGAACGCAATTTCGCTCTTAAAATGACCGCGATGGCACGAAAACTTAAAATGTCACGCACGACGTTCAGAAACTCATCCGGCCTACCTCACCGAGGACAGCTAAGTACTGCTCGTGACATGGCCACTTTAGCTCGCTCACTTCTACTCCGGCATACTAAATATTATTATTTTTTTAGCACCAAATCGTTCCGCTATAGCGGGCGCACTTACAAAAATCACAACAAGTTACTTACAAAGTATAAAGGCCTTGACGGAATAAAAACGGGCTATATACGCGCATCCGGTTACAATTTAGTGGCCTCTGTAAAACGCGGCAACAAACGTCTAATAGGTGTCATTTTTGGAGGTAATAATAGTCGACACCGCAACCAAAAGATGAGGAAACTCCTTGATAAGGGGTTCAAGAAAATCAGTAAGCCGCTAAAAATTGCATCGACATCAAAATTTAGTTCCAAAAATAAAAAGCCATTGTCAGAAAATCGACGAACGAAAAAAATAAGGCCACACCGTACTTGGGGGGTACAAGTCGGAGCTTATAGAAAATACTCACAAGCCTATATATCTGCAAAGTCGGCTAAGAAAATTGCAATGAGTCAATTGTCAGGTGGCACAATAAACATAGTTCCCTTAAAAACACGCAGAGGTAAATTACTTTACCGTGCACGTATTCAAGGACTCAGTAGCAAAAAGGCCCATAGAGCATGCGAAATTCTTGAAAAGAAATCTCGCGACTGCATGGAATATCTCGTTAAAAAATTACTGTTAGCCTCGAAAACACTCTAGGGCCAGCTGTAATTCCCAGCAAATACACTAAAACAGTGCTAATCCATATCAGGCGGCTCAACTCCACTTTCACGCAATTGAAGAACGAGTTCAGCTTTCAGGTATTCCAGGCCAGATAGCGTCTCAGACTCGCATCGAGCCACCAAAACAGGTTGTGTATTAGAGGCACGAAGCAACCACCATCCCTCTGATGATTCAACTCTCACGCCGTCAATATTATTAACATGAATTTTTGGCCTACCGTGCAGGCGGTCCTTTACCTCCTCAATAACCTCAAACTTGCGCTGGTCGGAACAAGCGAATCTTAGCTCGGGAGTATTAATATAGTGCGGTAAAGACGCCCGAATATCTGCCAAAGTTTCTTCACCGCAAGCTAAGGTAGAGATGAGCCTGACTGCGCTATAAAGGGCGTCATCATAACCATAGTATCGATGCCGAAAGAAAATATGTGCGCTCATTTCACCCGCCAATGGAGCACCCAACTCAGCAAGTTTCTGCTTTATATGTGAATGCCCCGTTTTCCATAAAATGGGTTTCCCCCCAAGGCGAGTAATTTCATCCTGGAAGACTTGACTCGTTTTAACATCCCCTATGATCGTTGCACCAGGTTGGTCAGCAAGAACATCACGCGCTAAAATTACCAGAATCTGATCACCCCATAGCACCGTACCCGTGCTATCAATAACTCCCAATCGGTCTCCATCTCCATCAAAGGCTATGCCAAGGTCACACCTTTGATTTTTGACGACTATCTTTAACTCTTCAAGGTTAGTCTCAACCGTAGGGTCTGGGTGATGGGTTGGAAATGTCCCATCAATTTTGGTGTTTATGAGTATATGTTCGCCTGGAAGTTTACTTGTCAATAATTCCGTGATCTCACCAGCCGCACCATTTCCTGGGTCCCACGCAACCTTTAATTTGCGGGTTCCGTAATAATCCATAATCAGCCTATCAGCATAAGCTTGTCGAATATCATGTGTTTCTTCACTACCTTTACCGTCAACAAATTCTCCCGACTTAGCGCGTGCTCCTAATCTTTGGATATTCTCCCCAAAAAAAGGTTCACCTTTTAGGCTCATTTTCATGCCATTATGATCCGGGGGATTGTGAGATCCTGTAATCATTAATGCGGCATCTGCATGAAATAAATGACTGGCAAAATATAGCATTGGGCTTGGCCCAAGGCCGACGCGGAAAACTGAAAGACCGCACTCTTTTAAAGCGTTTACAGAAATAACTTCAAAATCAGGCGAGTGTAGGCGGCCATCGTATCCTAATGCAATTGACTTACCTCCCGCTTCTGTAACCATTGAACCAAAGGCTCGCGCTGCAAATTCAATATCCCTACCTCGCAAAGTGTCCCCTACAACCCCACGAATATCATAAGCACGAAGGATTGATGGATGTATTTTATGACCTCTACTCAACCTATTGCCGCCCCTTACATAGGCTCGACAGAAGCACGGCCAACACTGAAATAGTGAAACCCAGCTTGAGCCATTTCTCCAGGATTATATATATTTCGTAGGTCAATCATAACCGGCGTTATTAGTAGATTTTTCACACGTTTTAAATCAAGAGCGCGAAACTGATTCCATTCTGTAACGATACACACTGCATCAGACCCTTTAATGGCTTCATAAACGTCTTCGCCCCAAACAACATTAGTAATCATTCTTCGAGCTACATCCATACCCTCCGGATCATAAGCTCTAATTTTAGCACCAGCTTTTTGCAATCCATCAACTATATCTAGGCTGGGCGATTCCCGCATATCATCAGTATTAGGCTTAAACGTTAAGCCAAGTATGGCAATCGTTTTGCCTTCAGCCCCACCACAGGCCTTTATAATTTTTTCCGCCATTCGATGCTTACGGCTAGCATTTTCTTCTACAACAGCATCCACAATCCGAAGAGGACGCCCAACTTCTTGTGCTGTACGAGCCAAAGCCAACGTATCTTTAGGAAAACAAGAACCACCATAACCAGGACCTGCATGCAAAAACTTACGACCAATGCGACCATCTAAACCAATTCCCCTCGCAACATCCTGTATGTCAGCACCCACTACTTCGCAAAGATCAGCGATTTCATTTATGAAGGTAATCTTTGTAGCTAAGAAGGTGTTAGCGGCGTATTTAATAAGTTCAGAAGTTTGGCGGGATGTGAAGACGATTGGCGTTTCGATTAAGTATAACGGTCGATAAAGTTCGCGCATCACACTCTTTGCTCGCTTGCTCTTCGTCCCAATAACGACCCTATCAGGACGCATGAAATCTTCAATTGCAGAGCCTTCACGCAGAAATTCTGGATTAGACACAACATCAAAATCTCCATCCGGTCGTGCCTCAGAAATAATTCGCTCCACCTCACGACCGGTCCCAACCGGTACAGTAGATTTTGTAACGATAACCGTATAGCCGTTCAACGCGTCAGCAATTTCCTTTGCCGCAGCGTACACATACGAAAGGTCGGCGTGGCCATCACCTCTCCGGCTTGGTGTACCAACAGCTATAAACACCGCATCGGCAGATGATACCGCAGTTTTTAAATCTGTCGTAAAACGAAATCGACCGGCTTTGACATTTTTTTTAACCAAATCATCAAGACCTGGCTCGTAAATCGGCATTTGACCAGCTTCGAGGGAAGTTATTTTCGCCTGATCCTTATCAACGCAAATTACATCAACACCAAACTCCGAGAAGCACGCTCCAGATACTAAGCCAACATAACCTGTACCAATCACGGCTACTTGCATGAATTAAGATACTCCTACTATTTTTCCAAATTACTTAAACGAGATCCTTAATTATTGCACGAATATCAGCTTCGAGGTCATTGCGTTCTAAGGCAAAGGCTAAATTCGCAGCAACAAAACCTGATTTTGTCCCACAATCGTAGCGCACACCTTCAAACCGAATGCCATGAAATGGGATATCACCTACCGTATTGGCTATTGCATCCGTTAATTGTATCTCTCCACCAGTACCAGTCTCATGTTTATCCAAGTGATTAAAGACTTCAGGCTGCAAAATATATCGACCAATAATTGATAGTGTCGAAGGGGCATGATCAGGAGTAGGTTTCTCGATCAATCCCCTAGCCCGTGCTAAATAGCCATCATCTTCAGCCACATCAAGAATCCCATAACGCATAGTGTGCTCTCGGGGTACTTCTTCAATAGCCACAATATTGCCACCTATATTCTCATACGCGGAGACCATTTGCTTAAGACAGCCAGGCTTTGCGAGGATCAAGTCATCGGGAAGCAAAACAGCAAATGGTTCATTCTTAATAAACTGGCGCGCACACCAAACAGCATGACCGAGGCCAAGCGGATGACGCTGCCGAGTATAGGACATCCGTCCAGGATCAGGTATAATGCGTTCAATTACGTCTAATTCTTGGGCCTTACCACGTTTGGCAAGAATTGTCTCAAGCTCGTACGCATGATCAAAATGATCTTCTAAAAGTTGTTTACCACGCCCCGTGACCAAAATAAATTCTTCTATACCCGCCTCTATCGCTTCCTCTACCGAATATTGAATTAAAGGCTTATCAACTATAGTTAACATTTCTTTAGGCATCACCTTTGTTGCCGGTAAGAACCGTGTTCCCAAACCAGCTACCGGGAAAACAGCCTTGCGGATCTTTTTTACCATAGGGCTACCTTTGAGAGGTCATTTTCACAAAGTATGTCTTGCAAGCGTCGCATTTGTGACACAGCACAACCCTGTCCGCAATATCTAGACTTAAAACACGTAGACTGCGCTATTGTTTAACATAAAAACCTGGTATGTAGCATTAATAGCCATATCTTCGTTCAAAACGCACCATTACCTTAGTAATATATCCTTAGCATCATTGATTTGCGCTGCAAGATAATCAGAACCGCCATGATCAGGGTGGATTCCTGAAATTAGACGGCGATGGGCCTCTCTAATTTCATTATCATTGGCACCATCTTTAAGACCTAAAATTTTTAGTGCCTCCGTTCGATCCATGTTACGCTCTACCGATGAACCGTCGCTATGCTTACCTTCTTCTTGGTCACGCCAGCTAGCAAACTTGCGATCTAAATATACCTCTAACAGCCTTGCTGATTCCGGTTCTTCTATTTGACATACTTTGAGTAAATCTAACACCTGTTGTAGTATCATGTTCTCAACTTTATAACCCGTGTAAGTACCCTTCAGGACTTCGCCAGTCATATCACCGCTATCATGATCTAAAATCATCTTTAAATATCTAGTCTCCACCTCTGAAAATTCCCCGCGAGTCCGTCCCCCAGTAGTTTGTGACATCCGGGAAAACGTTTTAGCCATTCGAGCCACACTCCGGGCTCTCATGAACCAAGGCACGAGCGCAGGTACAGTAGCAATCGCCCAACCAAGCCGACCGGTAAATAGAAAGAATATCGCTATGAAAAGAACCAGGCCTAAAAGAGACCATTTAAGAGCTTTAATCAAGGAACGCGGATTAGCACTTGTATACCATCGCCCCGCCAATAGGAGCCCAGCTAAAAGGGCAATTCCGAGAATAAAAAATGGTAGCATAGTTAACCGCTGTTTTTCCTATTGAGCTGGTGAGACAATAAGAGCGTTTCACCACCTTCACGTTTTGCGTGCGATTCTAACGCCTTATATCCCCCGCTAGCATAGATCGCGACAGCTCTCAAAAGATAAAGCAGAGTTTCTGCCGAAGAAGTGTCAAAGCTGTGGAACGCACCCCCAGTAAGCTCGGCTATTTGCTGAAAAGCAAAAGTCGTAATCGGGTCGTGGCTTTCTTGGAACATAAAGCACGGCAGTCCAAGTAAACCCAATTCGCCCGCAACAGAACCTATTGAATCGATATCTTCTTCAAAAGAATCTCCCACAAACACTATAGCATCAATCTTATGTGTCCTTTGCTCATTACGTGCGTGTTTTAGTACCTTACCTAATTGGGTCTCTCCAGCAAGACAAGTCACCGACGTCATTAAACGTAAAAGCGATTCACAATTATCCGTCCAGGAACTAACTTTGAACTCTCGAAATCCTCTAAAAAAAGCTAATTGAATTTTTAGTCCACCAAGCCCGCTTGCAGCTTCAAACATCGTCGATTGTATTTGGGCCGCACGATCCCAGGTTGGTTGCCTACTCGCCGTAGCATCAAGGGCAAAAAGCAATCACCCGCCCGCCCCCGGGCTCTTTCCCTTTGGCGCAACTGCAACCTTTTGCAAAAATGAGTCGACCGTATTGAGTTTTCTATCAGTCCGCGTCAGCTTTTTTTTCATTTGTCCTATTTCAGATAAATTTTTAAATCGAAAGATATTTTCTAGGCTGGTTATATCTTGCAACTACTTACTAAGATTGTGTTTTTACAACGGGGGGCAAACCGATAGCGTTAACAATTGTAAACACCTCCTGACGTGCTGCATGATGGGAGTGGCTTAGAACCCGTGGACCGGTTGCATCTTTCAAATCAAGTATAGTAAGGCCAATCAAAAATAATTCGCGGAAAATAACTCGTTCTCCAAACCCTGGTATAGCACGGAAATTGACGCGCTTACCAAGCTCGCGAACGAGCCTCTCCATTTCGCGCTTATTATGAGCGTCCAAATTCGATAATCGATTACGCATCACAATCCAGTCAATATTACCACCATCACGATCAGCTCGTACTTTTTTTTGCTCCCAAACCATTTCTGCATAATGGCTAGGCCCCTTAATATCTAACCGTTTTGGATCTACATGAGCCAACACATCAAAATCGACTAAACTATCATTAATAGGTGTAATGAGTGTATCAGCATACGAATGGGCTAATCGAGATAGCTCACTAGCGCTACCCGGAGTATCCACAACCAGAACATCATGGTTAATCCACGCCCCTTCGATCAGCAGACGAAGGCGCTCTAGTTCTGCCTCTCGATCCGAGGCACTAGCGGCTTCTTTTGAGGGATCTACGGAAAAAAAATCAGGAACATCGATAGCTCGTTTTGAACTCTTTATGAATTTTTTTCGGTTTGCAATATAGCGACTCAATGTTCCTTGCCGAGCATCAACATCTATACTAGCAACTGCACGGCCCTCTTGCAGTAGTGCAACAATGAGATGCATGGCTGTTGTTGATTTTCCACTTCCCCCCTTTTCATTACCGATAACGATGACATGAGCTCGCCTACCCGATGCAGGTACCTTTTTACCCCTGCCACGAGAAAATAGCGCCATTATGCGCGTCGCACCCAAATTGCGGTATCGTGGAACACTCCACCACCAGCCGGAGGCCCACGGTCGGCACTAACCAGGGTATTAATACCTAAACTTTCTCGATAATCGCTGCCAGGCCATATACCTTCAACTATGACGGTATCCTTGCGAAGCCCCCTTGTGGGGTAAACTGGCACCGCTACCTTCCCCTGCTCGTTCCCAAGCCATACCCAATCATCTTTAAGAAGGTTTAACCTTTCACAGGTCTCATGATGCATCAAAGCACGTGGCACTTCTTCTCTAGAACGGCTTGAAGGCATTTCGGTAAAAGTAGAATTTAAGAAACGCCTTGCCGGCGGTACCACGAGTCGAAATGGTTTTTCTTCTGTTACTTCATCAATATTATCTAGGTGGTCTGGTAATGTAGGCATAATTTCAAAATCAGCGCCAAGCTCTGACCAGTCGGGAGAAAAATGGAACCTACCATCCACGTGTCCAAAACCATCCAAAAAATGGGCTTCTTCCCATTCTAAGCTCATATCTATCCATCGCATATCCGCTGCTTCTTCGAAGCCTGGCAAGCCGGAACGAGTTAGACTTTCATCAATTAGCTCCACACCTGACATATAAAACCCAGGGTGGTTAGAACCAAGCCGCTGGCCAAGGGCACAAATAACGTCATGGTTTGAACGGCATTCATCAAATGGCTTAATAACCGGTCGGTGAACTTGAAGGTACATATGACCACCACCTCGGTAATAATCTTCGTGCTCTAGGAACATAGTTGCCGGTAAAACTATGTCGGCATATTGGGCCGTAGTCGTCATAAACTGCTCGTGCACACATAGAAAGAAGTCTTCACGCAAGAAACCCTTTATAATACTATTTGTATCGGGCGCTACATCAGCCGGATTGGTATTCTGAACCAGCATGGCTGTAACAGGTGGACCTCCATGTAAGCTCTCCTGATCTCCCGTAAGGATAGGTCCAATACGACACATATCGAGTGGACGCGAAGCTCGGTCACGGATATCAAGACCCTTTATAAGAGTCTGATCAATGCTAGCGTAAAGTGCCCGGTTAGTGTGCAAAGCACCGCCGCCTCTATACTGCCAAGCGCCTGTGATGGCAGGGAGACAAGACACAGCATGAACATTAGCTGAACCATTGCGACTTCTGGAAAATCCGTAGCCGACCCGAATGAAGCTCTTTTTTGTTTCTCCATAAAGCCTGGCAAACGCTATTATGTCCTCGGCCGGCACGCCGGTAATTGGGGATGCCCAAGCGGGCCCACGTTCAGCCAGATGACTTTCTAGTTCGGGCGGGAAATCAGTATGCGCTGCTAAATATCTTCGATCAGCGTAACCCCCTTCAAAGAGAACTTGCATCATAGCACAAGCTAGAGCACCGTCTGTCCCTGGCCGCACTGGAATAAATAAATCAGCGACTTCAGCTGTCGGTGTTCGGTATACGTCCACAACCACTAGTTTAGCGCCACGCGACTTCTTTGCTCGTGAGACATGCGTCATAAAATTTACTTGGGTTGATACCGGATTACCGCCCCAAATTATTATGAGGTCCGATTCCACTACTTCACGTGGATCAACACCACGTACAGTACCACAACCAGCTTTCCATCCATTTGATGCCAACGGCACGCAGATCGTTGGATCCATATCTGAATAATTCATAGCATTGCGAAGGCGCTGTATTCCGTCACGCTGCAATAGCCCCATAGTGCCTGCAAAATCATAAGGCCAAACTGTCTGAGGGCCATAATTTTCGGTCGCTAATTTAAAACGATAAACTATCTCGTCTAACGCCTCTTCCCACGAGACCTCAGCAAACTTCCCCTCTCCCTTCTCACCAATCCGCTTCAAAGGTCTACCAAGGCGTTCTGGATGGTGGACGCGCTCGCGGTAAGCCGCGACCTTGGCACATACGACACCTAATGTGTAATCATTATCACGCGCACCCCTTACCTTTCCGATTGTACGCTCGTCAACACGCTCAACCTCAAGAGCACAAGTGCTTGGACAATCGTGCGGACAGACTGATGGCACATAAGTTGAAACTATATGATTCAATTTTTGTCCTCTACCATTTGTTAACGAATCTAGCCTCCCCAGACGAATGCAGCAAGTTTAACACAACCTAATCTTGCCGACCGTGCTTTCATGGGCGATTATCACCTATGTCACCCGCTAGACTTGGTATAACTTGGCAATTATCAGATAGTCACGGTTGGGGCGTGTTTGGCCTAAATTTCGCGTTACAATTGATAAAACGCGGTAATCCAACCCCCTTACTATTCCGGGCCCCAACTTTTATTGATACGCTGCCCGATACGGTCGCACCTCTGAAGCCATTCGTGAATGAGCAAATCCAGATAGAAAACCAAGTTCTTAAGCCTGCAGGAAACAGTGTCGTAAATGTTGCCGACCTCACTATATTACACGCGCTTGGCAACAAGTTTAAAAAACAAAATAACATCAACGGGGGCATTAATATCGGCTTTATTTTTTTTGAACGCGGGGGGATTGACGATAAGGTCATCGAGCGCACGAAAGCCTATGATAAAATCTTGGCTGGATCATCATGGAATAGGGATTATGCGCGTCAGCATGGTATAACAAATATCGAGTTTGTCTCGCAGGGTATAGACCCGGAATTGTTTTTTCGCGGCCCAGCTAGTGAGGTATATCGTGAAAAATTTACTATTTTTTCAGGTGGAAAACTTGAAATTCGAAAAGGCCAAGACTTAGTTCTTGCTGCCTTTAAGGTTTTTCATAAACGTCACCCTGAAGCCATACTTATAACGGCATGGCAGAATGCCTGGCCCGAGAGCGCTCTGGGAATGTCAACATCTATGCATATAGAAGCAGAGCCGGAGGTCGATCCCCTTGGGCAACTCAAAATCACGGACTGGGTTGTTTCAAATGGTGTGCCAAAACATGCTTTCGTTGACCTTGGATGGACGGCAAATAGAAAAACAGCAACAATCCTCCGCAATATGAATGTCGGTGTTTTCCCTAACCGTTGCGAAGGGGGAACCAACCTCGTTGCGATGGAAGCGATGGCATGCGGGGTCCCCTGTATTCTCTCAGCTAACACTGGACATTTGGATATAATCGAAGGCGATAATTGTATTCCCCTAGTTGACCAGGCCCCTATTTCAGAAACCGGAAATGAAACGGAAATGTGGCGTGAAAGTAAGGTTGATGAAATTGTCGCGGCTCTTGAAATGGTATACGCAAATCAAGAGGAAGCTAAGAGGCGCGGTGCTTTAGGTGCCGAGAGTATGAAGCGTTTGTCTTGGTCTCGACAAACAGACCGCCTCCTAAATCAAATAGATGGATTAATTTAAAATAAAATCCTTGGTCGCAGCTTTATCTTCTATTTTGTATACTATCGGCATGACCATCTAGACAAAACCGAGGGATAAGTAGAAAGAAAAATTAAGCAGTGATACTAGAGCGACAGCACTTATAAACAAGTAACTAAACGATGAGAGACGGTTTACCACTTAATTGTGCAAAATGAGGTTAATCTTTTGATATTTAATAAGTTTTTACCAGCGCTAATGGCATTTTCTATCTTTACCAGCGCGTTAACTTTAATCGCTCCAATTAGCCTAGCCCAACAGCAAACCCGACAAGGTGATCAAAAATCTAGTGATGGGTCCACTGGGGTTGTCCGAATCCGGAATCTCTTTGGAACTGAGATTGTTAATCAGTCTAATCGAGAGAAAGATAAAAACGATATATCTAGCACGAAAAGAGGCGCAGAAATGTTAATCGATTTGCGTGAAGAAATGCGCAAATTTGTTCAATCTATTTCTGTATTCGCAAGAAGTAATAACCCGAACTTTGCTATCGTGGTAAAGGACGGATTAGAGCTTTTAGTAAAGCGCGATATAATTGATGAAACTCGTATATCCCCTGCACGTACCTACATGAGGTCTCTTGATGGTATATTGGCTGAAGGGCTTTTCGATAATAACGGCACTAACAGTAAGCAAAACTTATCGGATCGTCAACGGCGTCTTCTCTCTCGCGCAGATACTGCACATAAAAACGGTATAAAGGTATTTACTCTTGATATTGGAGAAGGACGAGCCACTATCGATAACGTTTTCGCGCGAGCTTCAACTTATGGTTATGTTTCATTAGTAAGCAGCAATCCTTTCACAGATATTTCTAGTCTACCAACCTATCCAAAGCGCCCCTTCAATGAGAACCCAAATTCTGTAATTGCCTTAGACCAAGTAAAAAACTTTATAGTAATTTCAAATTCACAGCCTTTTGGACGCGAGGATCAGTTTACATTGGCCCTACACGGCAATAATTACGATATGGTCGTGGTTGATGTTTTCCACAATCGTATGCCACTCAGTCACCGAGCTATAGAGACTTTAAAATATAAAAAAATTGGTACCAAACGACTTGTTCTTGCGATGATGGACCTTGGTGCCGCCGCAAGTTACGCCTACTATTGGAAAAATAACTGGCGCCAAGGATATCCTGAATGGCTTGATATGCCATTACGAGGTGATCCAGATCGTTTTAACGTGAAATACTGGCACCCAGGATGGCAGCAAATCATAAATGGCGATAATAACTCATACATTTATGGCCTAATTGCGCAGGGCTTCGATGGTGTAGTCATTTCTGGGGTTGAAGCGTTCAAGTTTTTTGAAGCTGGAGGGCAGGAAGAGACCGACTAGTTGACCAAATCTCAGTTACGCTGATAGGCGTAAACCCGCGACGCAAGTTGGACGGGCTACTTTTTTGTTGTATTAGAAATAAAGTCTATTTATCTGGACATAAAAAATTAAACTTTAGCAATTTATGACGTTGGGAAAGGCACGGTCGTGCTTAAAAAAGAAAATACTTATGAAAAATTATACGCTTCGTTCCAGTGGCATATTCCAAAGTATTTTAATATGGGTTTCGATGTCTGTGATAAACACGCTATCTCGTGCCCTGACAAGCCAGCTTTGATAGTCGCTAACCATGGTAGCAAAGACCTTACGTATTCATTCAGTCAAATTCGGGGGCTTTCGAATAAATTAGCTAATATTTTAGTCGCTGAAGGAATAAGGCAAGGGGACCGCGTCGGTATCTTTCTAAGTCAGTCCGTAGAGACCACGATTTCTCACGTAGCTACATGGAAATTAGGAGCAATATCCGTACCATTATTTACGTTGTTCGGAGAGGACGCATTGCGATTTCGACTAAAAGATTCGGGCACCTCTTTTCTAATAACGGAAATCGATCAAGTCCATAAACTCGAAACTATCATCGACGAGCTCCCCGATCTTAAGACTGTCTTCATAGTGGGTGCAGGGAAAGATGGTAAAAATTTTATAGATTTTTGGGATTGCATGTCGCTGGCAAAGGATGACTTTGAGCCTGTTCGTACTCTCTCAGAAGATCCCGCTTTCATATCCTACACGTCTGGGACTACAGGAAATCCTAAGGGTGCATTGCATGCGCATCGAACCATGTTTGGGCATTTAACAGGAATGGAGATGTTCCACGACTTCTTTCCACAGCCCGGTGATCTTATGTGGACCCCGGCAGACTGGGCCTGGGTAGGTGGCTTGATGAACTGTCTAATGGCCTCTTGGCACCATGGGGTAGCCAATGTTGCCTATAGGGCAAAAAAATATGATCCAGAGGCAGCTCTTGCTCTAATGGCTCGCTACAACATCCGCAATACATTTATGCCACCAACAGCTCTAAACCTGATGCGCCAGGTTAAAAATATAAGGGGTTATAATACTGGTTTAAGATCAATTGCCGTTGCAGGGGAACCCATGGGTGCGGAGTTACTAGATTGGGGACGCGAGAACTTTGGCCTAACCTTTAATGAATTCTACGGTCAAACAGAATGTAATTTAGTGGTCGCCAATTGCCAGCAAATAATGGCGGTAAAACCGGCTCATATGGGAAGAGCGGCACCTGGTCACAGAGTCGAAATAATCGACACAAATGGTAAAGTATTGGAACCTAATCAAGAAGGAGAAATGGCCGTACTCTCTCCCGACCCAGTAATGATGCTTGGCTACTGGAACAATCAGGAAGCCACAGTAGAAAAATATACCAAAAACTGGTGGCGCATGGGTGACGC
>PBLS01000052.1 GCA_002721825.1 Magnetovibrio sp. | reverse complement strand
TTTCTATTGGTGCGGTATTAGGATTATTATTTTTAATAGAAAAATTAGAGATTTATAAAAAATATTATGATAAAATTAGAAATCATTTGAAAAAAAATGCAAATATGGACATTGTATATAAAATTACAGACGAAATATTTGAAAAAATTTCTGATGATGAATTTGAAAAAATTAAATATAATAAACTTTTTATTCATTATTATGACACTGAACAGAAAAAATTAATTTTACGAAAAAAATATGAAACCAAGGACGATTTAAAAAAAGTTATTTTACGTACATGTTATATACCATTCTTAATAGATGGTAATTATTTATTGGAAAATAAATTTATTGATGGATGTTTTCCTTATATTTTCCCCGAAAGAGAGAAACAAATATTATATGTGAAAATTAGTCAAATATGCAAATTAACATATATGTTAAATACAAAAAATGAAAAAAATATTTCTGGAAGAGCATTAGAAGGCATCATTGATATTTATAATTTTTTTTTACATAATAAACCAACAAACATGTGTAGTTGGGTTAATAATTGGATGTTGTTTGATTTTATTAAATTACGATGTAAAAGATGGTTCATTTTATCCCTTGTTTACTATATATATACAATTATACAGATTTTTAAACAAATAAAACCCTTTCTTTGCGTATCGTTTTTTGAACAAAGTGAGTATTTTCAAAGAATTAAACCTATTTTATGCTCTCTTTATAAAGATTTTATATTGTATTTATGTTTTTAAAAACCAAGATTTTTAAAGAAACGATTAATCATTCCTCTTTTTCTGCGACGCTTTCTTCTCTTTTTGCGACGAGTATTTTTTCTACCACGACGTGTTCTACGCCGCCCGCGCCGTGTTTTACGGCGTTTACGACGTCGCGTTGGTTTTTTTCTACGCCGCTTTCGTTTTGTTTTTTTGCGCGTTGTTTTCTTTTTACTACGCGTTTTTTTCCCTTTCTTCTCACTTGGGGTATAATGTAAAAAATATTCCTCGTATTCGGACGTTCCTCTCTTATCTTTTAATTCAAAATATTTTTTACTTTTTTCAGCACGAATAGAAGCCATTGTTGCTTGCTCGCCTATACAATTTACACTAAATCGTTTTAATAAACCTTTTTGTTCTAAACGATTTTTTTCTTGTACTTTAAATAAAAATTCACTCATGCATAAAATGCGATTTGGATCATAATATGGTCTATTAACATGAATGAAAGCTAAATAAAAACTTAACATTGTATCAATAGTTGCAATACGAATGTTTCTTTTTCCAATTTTAATAACATTATAACTATGACATGCTAATGGTTGATAAATAAAAGCTACTGTTTCACTACCTATTTTAACTTCATAATGCGGCGCAATAATTTCACCGATGCCTTTTTTCATAACCGTATAAACAGAATTTAATCCAATTTGTTTTAATTTTTTTTTAATTATATTGGCCGTTTTTCTAGGATCAGAAGATAAAACGTCAAAATCCGGAATTCTCGGAATTGTTTTGTTTTTAAATTTTGGAAGGGTTTTGAGATATAATTTATTTGCTAAAGCGCCGAAAAAAACGCATTTTTCTTTAATTAAGCAATCTCTAATGATATTAAAAAGTTTATCTGAATTAGTATGTTTTACAGATCCAAAAAGACGTTGAATTTGAATTTTATCACAATTTAACCCTTTCAAAGGATAATTTTTATTTAATAATGTGAGACGTTTTAAAACTTTCTCCCACCGACTTGTATCGCCCATAGGTCTCGATAATTCTAAATACATTCCCATACGTAAATAATCAGGTGGTGCATAAAAAATACCACCAACTTTAATTGATTTTTTTATTAATGTTTTATAAATTTCAGGTGTTAATTGTGTAATATCAGCAACAGGGATGAAATTTACATATACTTTATATGTTCCATGATGTATACCCGCCTTGGCTTCTACTTCTTCAAACCCCTTAGAAACATAAATATCTGCTAAATTTTTTGCATCTTTTAACGCATCCGGAGAGAAAAAATCATAATCGGGCAATTCAACTTTTTTATCATAAAATTGGTCCTTTTTAGGTAAAATATTATTAATTGCAGTTCCACCATAACATATTCTTCTTTTATTACGCAAAAATTGTTCAACAATTTTAATAATTTGAATAATTTTTGGATCATTGATAAATTTCGTACCTTGAACCTGTCCAGCAGTATCTACAACATATCTTAAAATTGCAAGTTCGCATTCCTCTAAAGACATATTTTTATCGCATTTCATTTATATATTCATTAGAAAAAATAATTTTACGTTGTTGATGGGATATCTGTCGTTGTTATTTCGTCAGCATGTTTCCATTTACCTCTTTCACCAACGTTTTCCTTTTCATATCTTTTATGCATTTCTTTATCTTCACCCCAATAGTTATGTATTAAAATAGTATTTATAGCATTTTGCAAATCTGTTTTCAAATTATTAGTATCATTTTCAAATGAGATTCTTTCATTTAAGTCTTTCTTTTGTGTATTGTATGTTTTACCATTTTGACCTATTTGTAATTTATAAAAATGTAAATCTCTACGAAGCAATAAACCAGTATCTTTTAATCGCTTAAGTACAAATGATTTTAAGTTCATTTCATTTGCCACTGTTTCTATTTTTTTCCATATTTCATATTGTTCATTATGGTAATCTTCCTTTTTCATCTTATTTTTCCCAGCCGCATCATTACATTTTTTAATTTCTGAAATATTTTTACATTTCTCAGAATCATCGGTGCAAGGTTTTTTGATGTCATCTACTGCTATAATTTCGTTATTATACATATTTATCCATCCAATGTGGTCTCCATTATCATCAATATTTTTTATCCATAAAGAATTTTCGCCCGCCTTACACCCATTTTTTACTCGTTCTATTTTAGCAAGTTCCTTTTGTAAAATATCGCTCGCGCCGTCACAATTAGGATAAGCTGCGCCACAACAGGTATCTTCCACACATTTTTTTACTTTATCAGCTTGATTTTGCGCTTGATGTGGATTTTTAGTATGGGGGTATGCACACCCAAATGTACATATTTCATCTTTATCTTGTGCTTTATCAGGGTCTGAAGCAGTATTGTACCTTTTTTTCCACTCACTCCCCCAAACACTATTATCCCATTCAGGAAGAAGAGATTTTTTATCACAATTAACGCCAGAACCACTACATATCCCCCATTCTCCACAATCAGAATCAATGCCACATTGCACACCTTCAAGGGGGCCATTTGAACATACTTTCATACATTCCATTGCAGCTCCTGCAACGGCAGAATTAACTTCATCATATGATTCAGTGGTTGGTATATATATTAATTCATCAGGTTTTTTCTTAAATGATCTCCATCGTGTGTTTATGAGTTTCCCACCTCCGTTATCATCAAAAAATTGGATATATTTTTTTAAATTAGAATCATATGTTTGATAATTCATGGCAACAATTTGACATCCATATGAAAATGGTATTTGTGGATTAATATTTTTAATAGATCTATAATAATCAGGATATACCGATGTTAAATTTTTTTTATTTTCATCAATAAAAATATCAGCATTAGGAATTTCTTTAACATTATTAAAACGTTTTTGATCAATTAACGGAGACCCCCATTGTGTATTATTTGTTAAATGAATAACTTTATTTTCAAGATTAGTTGTTTGCATAAGCCCAAACATCTCATTATTAGGATTTCCTCGTGTTCCATCAATATTAATTGGTATAAAATCATTGCATATAACAATAATTTTGTTTTTAAAATCTTCAAGAGGTCTATCTAATAATTCACTTATTAATACTTCAATAGTACAATTATCACCACAAACACCCCAGTTTTTCCAACTACCCGATATATATTGCTTCCCTATCCATTTTCCTCTCCAATCGGTTAATTTATTGATAAATTTTTGAAATGCTGTACTATTTTTTTCAATTTTCATTCTAAAATTTAGAAATAATGGGTCCGCCCTTTTGGCATCATGTTCGTTAATTATTTCAAAAACATGATTTAATGTTAAATAATTATCAGTACTTTTGATTTTAACATTATTGTAATCACCGGCAGCTACAACTGGACCATGTGTTGGATGATCATATATTTCAAAATCTAAAAAGCGGGCTCCTAAGTTTAATGCATTTATTATTGGATAATCTGTAACAATATTTTTACATCCGTGTGAGGCTCTTGCTGTATTATAACTACTAGCAATATATAAATTTTTTAATTTCGTTTTTTTAATATCTGTTTCATCTATATTTTTAAGAGTATCATAAACATCACCACGCGAGTCCAAAAATGGTTTCATTGAATTTTCTATATTTTGTATAATTTTGTCCTTATCTGTTTCTTCGTTACAACGAAAAGTAAATAAGAGTTGTACTAAAAATACAATTATAATTAAAATAAGAAAAACGGCACTTGCTCCTAATATTGAAAAACACTTATTTTTTGCTATTAAATCTAAAATATTTCCTTTTGATTTATCTACTAAACAACTATGTGTTAAACCCATATATATATTTTGTAATATTTTATAATAAAAAAATAATAATAAAATATTATATTACTTAATTTTAAATGGCCGGAGGCTTAATGAATTTAATATCTTATGGAACGGGAAATATTATTTTGAATGGAAATCCAAAAAAAACTTTTTTTAAAGTTAAATATAATAAATTTACAAATTTTGGTATGCAACGTATTCGCATTGATTTCCAAAATCAACGACAATTACAATGGAATGCTGAAACAACTATGGAATTTAAAATTCCAAGATCTGGCGAGTTGTTACACGACACATATATTGTAATAAATATACCTGATATATGGAGCCCATTATTTAAAAATAGCGATAATGAATTTATTCCATATGAATTTAAATGGGTAGATAATTTAGCATGCGCCTTAATAAACGATATAACAATTCATAGTGGCGGAAATATTTTGAATAGATATTCGGGCGATTATTTACATTTATTGAAAGAAAGAGATTTAACAGAAACTAAAAAAAAATTATGGAATAGAATGACAGGTAATACAGAAGATTTAAATGATCCAGCAAAATATCATAAATCATTAGATAGCGACGGTATTCATTATATTCATAAATACCCGTCTATTCATTTTGATGGAACATCTTCTACTATTGAACCTTCTATTCGCGGAAAACAATTATTTATACCACTAGCTTCATGGTTTTGCACGTCGAGCAAAATGGCATTACCATTAGTTTCATTGCAATATCAAGAAATATTTATTTCTATAACATTTGCACCAATCAGTAATTTATATAAAATTAGAGATATTAATGATGCCACCAATAATTTTCCTTATATTTCCCCTTTACATTATATTAGAGATGCTGGAAATGACTCAAATGGAAACCCACGTGAAGTAGTATCTGCACAGTATGAAATACAACGTTTCATAAACCCACCAACCGAGGAAAATTTCTCTTATACAGGTTTAACACAAGAATGGAATTCTGATATTCATTTAATAGGAAATTTTATTTTTCTCGATAAACAAGAACAAGCTGTTTTTGCACGTGACGAACAAAGATATTTAATTCGTGAAGTGCATGAAGAAGAATTTCCTAATATTGCAGGAACACAAACTATTAATGTAATGAGTAGAAATATGGTCATTGGTTGGACTTTTAGATTTCGCCGCACTGATGTTCACAAAAGAAATGAATGG
Source organism: Magnetovibrio sp. (assembly GCA_002721825.1). Lineage (GTDB taxonomy): Bacteria > Pseudomonadota > Alphaproteobacteria > Rhodospirillales > Casp-alpha2 > TMED8. Next base: position 20,021 of record PBLS01000052.1, on the reverse strand, counting down.
TTCAATTATTCAAACTGGGAATATAAAAATAAAATTCCCGTTCGCCCTAGTAAAAACGCGAGCATTGATGCAAGCAAACATGAAGCAATACCAAGTATATATATTTATAATCAATCATATCCAACAAATGTAAAAGAAATTTTATTAGATTTGGCAATTCAAATGGATGGGAAATATCGTGAAAATTTAATGACAAATAGTTTGTTTAAATGGGGAGAAAAGGCTACGCGAACAACTGGTTGTGCTTAAGATGGGATATTATGTTATAATTTTTGTTTAAATACGAACAAATCTAGTATTCAACCATCGGGTGCTATGAATGTTAATAAATTTAGTAAAGTTCAATTTACTTTTAATACTATTGAACCACCGATTAATCCAACAGCTGAATTTGAGGTTGATTGCGACCCTTCTACTGGTGAGATTATTGGTATAAGAAAAAATAATGCACAAATTTATTTATATAATTATGATTTATTATTAATAGAAGAGAGATATAATGTTATCATTATACAGAATGGGTCAGCCGGATTATTATACGCTAGATAAATCAATAAAACTTAAACTAGTATCATTAAATCCATTATTTTCCTCCATTAATTTAACGGTTCTATCTTTAAAAATAAAATTATGATCAACCATCTGTTGTTCTTGATTTTTTTGTCTAATTTGTTGTAGAATTTTTTTTATTTTTCCTGTTTGAATTCTTTTTTTTTCTGTTAAATTATCTAATTTTTTTATTTTCCCAATTAAATTTTCCGTAATTCTTTTCTTTTTACAACCTTTATATACAAAATATAATATTATGATAATAATTAATATTATATACATATAAATTAAGTCTATATTTAAATTTAATGAATTATAATCTAGGACCCGGTTCAGCCATAAGGTGATGAATATCTTTATAAGGAGTTTTTAATGATTGTGGCGTTTCATTTTCCATATTTGTTAAATATGTGTTTAATTTTGTTAATAATTGCTCACCTTCGTTAAAATCATCTGTTTCTTGTTTTATTAATTTATTAAATAATACATTAGCTTTTTCTTTATTTGATATTTCAAGATCACTTAATACTTGTTCTGTAATTTCTGGCGTTAATTCATTTTCATCGGCTACTTTTCCTTCACGTAAAGAACTAAGTGCATTTTTAACGGCGGCGGCAGCCTTTATTTCTTCTTTTTTTTCAAGATCACAATTTTTTAATAATTTACATATTTGATCGCGAATTTCTGAACTATAATATTCTTGATCATCTATAACAGCATCTTCGCCTAATTTATAAGCACAAATAGCTGGTTTTTTTTCACTACAATCATCATTTCCCCAAGAAAATACATCGCTTTTTTTATTTTTTAAACTAACACAATTATAATTTTTTCCGGTAATTGGATAATTATCATCCCAATTTAAATGATTCATGGTTAACCCGTTACCCCATTTCCAAATAGGTTGTTTACCTATTTGATAGGTACTATATGCACCAATCCAAGGGGAATCGCAGTTAAATTTTTCTTCAACGCATAAATTTGCATTAATTTTATCGCCTTTATCGGTATATTCACACAAATCTGCATGACATAATTGAAATATATCTTGATTCATTTCTGTGTTTTTTGGTATGACTAATTTAGTTCCATCGTTTTCACATGTTTTTCTTTGATTTTGCCAAGTATCTTTTTCTTTTATAAAACGATAACAAACGCCATCCCTTTCAACATATTTCATTTTACATTTGGTTGGCTGTTGTACAACAACATCATCACCTGTATACTTTTTAGGTACAAACTCACACACCCCATCTGTATTGACTTTCCAATCGCTTTTACATTTAATGCATTTATCTTTATTCTGTTCTTCACATTTATAATCATCCTCATAACAAGTTTCATCATCACCATATTTAGTATACCCAACCGCACATTCAGAGCATTGTGATGTCGGGCTCCGCTGAATACCACCTTCAATATCGTGATGTCCCACTCTAACTTTAGTTGTCGACCAATGTTCATATCCCTTAGTACAATTAGCACATTTTCCATTAGTTAATGGAATATATTTATTTTCGTCCGTACCTTCCTTTACGCATTTTTCAAAGATTGTTGATTTTTCACATTTTACTTCCTCTCCTATTGTTTTTATATAACCAAATTTACAGCTTTTAATTATATATTCGTCGTCACTATTTTTTTCATAATCTTCTACGCCTTCTTTTTTTTCTATACAATTTTCTCCAATATCATTACGCCAATATTTATTATTATCAAATAATGTACATCTTTTAACACCATTACCATCTTCTATGGGATTTTTACAAAATCCTAAATTCGTATCACATTCTTTACATAACCCTAGTTGTTTTGTTTCATAATTATCATAATTTGAAGCTCTTTCCCAGCTTTCTTCTTCATATGGGGTTTCACCGTCTTCTGCTGTCGTTACACACTTAACACAACCTTTTAATGGCGAATTATTATCAATTTTAGATTGGTTATTTATATTAACGCATTGATAGTATTCGCCAGATTTTCTTATTGGACATCCGGTTGTTTCGTGCGGTTCACTACATTCGGTCGTGCTCGCGTTGTTGTTCGGGTCAATGTTAATTATAGGTTTTTCACAGTTACCTTCGCCGCATTTCAAACATGTAGCCGCACCTCCTATTAAATCGCTGGTTTTGGTGGCACATTCACGGCAGTTGTCAACTTCTTGTCCGCATACAGCACTTCCAGAATTACATATATTTTTCCCATCATATTTTTTGCATGTCTTCCCGTCCAAACAATATCCGTCTTGACATTCTAAACAATGAGCATCCTGAGGGGAAGTAATATTACATTTTTTACAATTCAATTCAGATAATTCTCTACACGTACCATCATCATTCTTTCCACAAAAATCTGTACCATCAGAATTAATTTCAATACACTCAAACTTTTTATTAATGCATTGCTGACCCCCTGTGCAAAACTCCGACATTTTCTCTATCACTTCACTTCTTTTATCACCAATTAATTTTATTGTGTTGTTTTCAAGATAGTCTTTTATTGAAATAAGATTATTTTCAGTTATTATTGATTTATGTAAATCATTGCCTGATTGATTTTTATTATTTATAAATAATATGCATTTTAGGATTTCTTTATGAAATTCATTTAAGTAATTACCGATTGTTTTTAAATCATCATTTTCAATATTTGAAAAAGTGAGAGCAACGATAGCATCATGGATGGTAGTTACTTGTCCGTCATCATCCTCATTCGTGGGGTCCCCCAAGGGGTCATTGTATTTTATTCCTTTGAATAAATTTTCAATCGTCGTTTTTAAAGTATTTATTTTACTTTTTATATTTTCATAATCATCCAATGATAACCCTTCTCTAGTTATTTTACAACCCTTATATAATAAATAAAATAATAGTGATAACATAATAATAATTATAACGCTAAACAACATTTTATATGTATAAATTATATATATAAAATAATTTTAGAGAGAATAAGTTGTCCAATTGGTATAACCTGGCACGCCTTCGATATTATTGACTGAAGGTGAATCACATCTTGAATATAAGAGACAAGATTTTTTATTGGAACTATCGGAATTAGTATACGAATAAAATTTACATGGCTCGTCGCCGTCTTTGGTGTTATTATTTATACATGCTGCAGCACATTCTTGTTTATCCTGAACTTCAATTGATGATCCTATTCCACCATCGTATCTTGCCCCCGCGGGAAGCTCACAATCGTATGGCGAACAAACGCCAGGCTTAGGTTCCCATGGAGTATATTTCCAACCTTTCCATGGAAGATCATTAGTCGTGCGATTTTCACACCCTGTTTTCGATAATAAACATTGACTTCCCCCATCCCTTTCAATGTACGCATCTTTTATAACTGAGCATCCGGAAGCTATCCCCGTATTTGATGTCGATGAGCTGCGCCAGCATTCACCTTCGCGAGCACCTGAACCCGTGTCACAGTAATGCACATTTTTACATCGACCGTCTTCAGCACAACTTGCTTTACAACTTTCCCAAGAATCCTGTTTATTGTCCACTCCGTTCGGAACAAGCTTATCCCCGGAGCTATGATCTAGATTGTCGTCTCGTTCCACCCACGTGGCATTGTTCGCCACAAACATAGTAGCAAATCCAGTGCAATCTTCATTAGCAGCACATTGTTGCGAGCATTGGTTCAAAAGTTCTTCTTCTGTAGTAGCATTATTGTAATTAGTTTTATTATATTCATCATTACAATATCCAGGTCCTAAGTATTGACTTGGTCCAGTTTCCCGCGGACGACGACAGCAACGATAATATCTATTACCCCAACATCCTCTATTATAATGACATCCCCACACACGCTCACCCACCAGGGGTCCGCCATCAACGGCGCTGTTGTTGGGATGCTTCAACAAAACATGCCCCTTCTCTCCTTCGTCGTCCCATGCAGTGATGTCACAAACAGTACTTGTATATCCATAACCATCTTGCCGGCCTTGAGTAATAGCATTTTCACCATAAGCTTGCATATATTGGTTTTCAGAACATAATTCTAGACCGCGCGCTTTACAGGCGTCTTTAACTTCACCCCAAGCGTGCCTCTGTGTATCATTACTAGTACACAATTTTTGCTCTGTATTATCTATACAATCACCCGTTGCTAATTTGGTCATATTTTCAGGACATATATTTGTAGCATTACCGCCCCCTTTACATATTGAAGAATACTGTGCTGTTTTCAAATTAGACGGCCCATTACGTGAAGGATTTGGTTTCTCATTCCAATGTACTGCATTATCACCTATGCTCTGAATACTACATCCATAGGGAACATGCCCCCAATTTCCCCAATTTGATTTTACGCGACCAGTACCACCATCTCTTCTTTGTACACGCGTCTCTATTACATCATTATTAATGGAAGTATTATCGTAGGCATTTCCATGAACGAGTTGTTCACATTCTTCTTTTGATAAATTTTCAGCACCTTCCTCTAAACAAGTTGTTTCTTTTGTAAAACCATTGTAACGACTAATTTTTCCTATTTTTCCATATTTTTGATCATATGGCCGACAATCTTTTTCACCACCGATAGTACTACAGAAATATGAATCAACGCCATTTTCAATTATTCGTTTCGTGGAACCGCCATTAGGTTGCTGGCAATTTCCATTTGGCGGTTCTTTATAACAGTAATAAGATTCATCATCGGCACCAGGATGACCACATTTATTATGTTTATTTAAATATAAACCATCGGCGCAGAGATCTCCAACCTTTTGAGTATTTTGGTCTTTTAAATTATAACAAACAAAACCTGTATCATCACTTAATAATGCGGGTTGACAATCCGTCATACAATAATCACCGCCTGAATAACAATGATCAGATGGCCATACATTCCATGTATCATCCTCCCTCATTTTATGAATATCTTTAAAATTGTTAACATTTAATTTACACGCGCCATCACCCCACATAAATCCAACACAATAATCACGGTGTTTTTTACATGTGTCTGCACAATCTTTTAAATTAACATTATTTTTATGAAGATGTCGCAAAAATTTATTATCATCAGTTTTACATTGGCCTTCTCCTATTAAGTCCCAATCTTTACACGAGGTCACGCGATCTAATGTCCATTCTCTATCATCAAACAAAGATTTTACATTTAATTTTCCTGATGATTCGTCAAGAGTGGCACAGTGACCATAGCTTGTTCCATTTTTTTTTTCTATAAGATTCTTCCCTCCTTCACACTGTTCCAATACCAATGTGGAACCCACTGCTGTGTTTGGAACCATACTCCATGATGTACAAGAAATAATAATATTCGCTCCTTTATAAAAATCATTGCTATTATCTTTAAATGTTCCGCATATTGTGCATTGCGCGCCATCACTTTGACACGCAAGGTAGCTCCAGTCGTTGTTGGGCATTTTACCGCTTAATATGCCATCATCGCATACCCCCTTGGCGGTGTAGCACCAGGGGCGTCCTGCAGAGAGCGATGTACAATCTGAACCGCCTTCACCGTTTTCCTTCGTCACGCCTGCACATTCGCATGGCGCGCCATCACCTTCCACCCCATCGTTTATATCAGCATCACTAGGTGTACCACATTGATATCCTTTAGTTATGTCGGAGCCAGTTGTTTTTTTGTTTGCGGTTGCATCTTTAAGATAGCACTTGGATTCCGTAGGGTGATACGTGAAAAATGTACAATCAGCGTTAGAATCACGACAAATTACAGCACAATCACGCTTACTAGCTACGTTAGGATACACGGCGCCGTCGATATCACCATCATGATAGTTGCATATTTCTTCTTCTTCTTGGCCTAACTCTTTCATTCTAATAAAAGAACCGTCTGGAGCAGTGGTCCAATCTGTAATCTTATCAGCCCCGCATGCAGGCCCTTTATACAGATTACATCCTCCGTTTACAGGATTGTAAAAATACCCCGTACAGTCCACGTTTGAACTGCATCTGTTTTCACATTGCGCTTCACTAAGGACTCCATCGGCGTCGGCATCCAATTTGCCGCCATCATGGTACCCCGAGCACATCGTCCTAAGTTGTTTGTCTTTCCAGATAGTTGTCGCGGCGGGATCTTCTTCTTGTGTGGGTGATGTATCTACATCGCCAATTAAAGGTGTTTTTATAAGATATTCCCAACTTTTATATGTATCATCATTATTTAGATTTAAATTATCCCCAGTAAAAATACGGCAATGATTATTATCACAGTTGTTGCAGGCTTCTAAAGTATAAGTATCACAATTTTTAAATGAAAAGCCGCTACAACTGGATGATGCGCATAATTCTTCACATTCTTTTCTATCATTAACACATTTTTCTTCTATTTGCATATTTTCCACAAAAGTCTCTTGAATTGCACCGTCGCCTAATAATTTCCATGAACTATTTTCTACTTCTTTAATACATTGTTCTAAGGCGGCATCATTACCACATTTCCACGATGAACAGTCTTCGTTACATTGAGTAAGATTACATTTTTTATTATAATTTTCCAAATATTGTGCACAAATATCTGGTAAAACTTCGCCGTCTGGTGGTACTATTTGTTCTAATGTCTGTGCTACTGACGCCGCTGATGCCGCTGATGCCGCTGATGCCGATGATGTCGACGATGCTGAGGACGTTTCTATTTCTGGCGGCGGCGTAGCTTCAATTGGCGTCATCAGTCTTCTTTCACTTTCCTCTGTTTTCATCCCATAACAAAATGCTGTAGAACAAAAATTATTTAATGTTGTGGTAGGCTTTAAAAATCCTTTTTTTGAACGACATTCACCACCACCCCCAACATTACCTATCGTATTTTTATTGCTATAAAAACATTCATTTTCATGTTTTTGAACTTTAATGCATTCAGGATTCCCAAGACATGATTGTGCACATTCATCAATAGTACCATCGGTTTTTAGATTATGAATTCCTCTATCTAACTGTGTTTCAAAAAATTTATTATTATCTCCCTCATTCGTTTCTAAACTGAAGGTGGGGTGACCGGCGTTGTTCACGCGTTGGGTCACTGTGCCTTGGGTTCCGGTCCCGTATTGTCTGCCGGCAGGGCAAGTCGCATAGGTCAAGCAGTCGCCGTTCTCTTGCGTAAACGAGATGAAATTGCATCCTTCTGTATCACGGCAATGTGCAACGCAATCGCTGATGTTTGCGCCACTCCCCAACCATCGTTTTCCTGATGCGGGAGACAAATCGCCGCTTGGACCCTCAGGTAAATTTTCTGACGGGGTTGCCGCACAATATTTGTCGGTAAATAATGTTTCCGACCCATCAGTCAACTCATTATTTAATTGTTCTGAATTTGATGGCACTTTTACATGATCATAAATAGCAATATTTTTAACATTTCCTTTAGAAAAAAAGCTATTTCCCCCACACTTACCAGCACCTATATGTAAACCACAATTAGTTGAACGATTTGGTTCAAAAGCGGAAGGTTTTTCACCAACTTTAGCACCATTTACATAAAAAGATACGTTGGTTCCATCATAAATTCCAGTTAATCGTGTCCATTCACCTTTTTGAACACTTGGCCCGTCGATGGAGATGAATTCAGAACCAGTGCCTATCCAAAATGCCCATTTATCTCCCGGTATAATATAAAATATATACCCTGATTGTGGATGTTCGGTACGCGATGTTAATATGGAACAATGGGTTGAACAAGTTGCATCATTAGGAACTTTTGCCATTAAATCTACCGTAAATGGTCCCTCTGGATTATTAGTCACAGAATACGGTATTGTGTGTTTAACCTCATTATGATACGGTGCAGAATTTTTTTTGCGACAAAGAACACCTGCATTGTTATGCGAACCTGTACCCCAATCATGCCATTTGGATTTGAAATTAGCATCAGAATGATTATCTTCTGACCATACGATTCGTGTTTCACCCATTCCAACAATCCCATCATTTTGAGAATATTCATAATCCCATGTCGTACCATCATGCCATGACCAATTTCCTGCACCATCCGATTTTGCACCGATATATGCCCGCTTACCTCTACGCGCTTTATCGGCATTAATTCTTTCATTCTCGTTATGAATACTTGCAATATCCATACCCAAATCTTCACAATGCTTTACCTGTTCATCAAAAGTACGATTTGTTTCATCAAGGACAAAAACATCAGGTATTTTTACTTGATCATAAATAGCAATATTTTTAACACTTCCTTTAAAAAAAAAGTCGTCTCCCCCACACTTACCAGCACCTATATGTAAACCACAATTAGTTGAACGATTTGGTACAAAGGTGGAAGGTTTTTCTTCAACAATATCTCCATTTACATAAAAAGATACGTTTGTTCCATCATAAATTCCAGTTAATCGGGTCCATACATCTTTTTGAATACTTGGTCCGTCGATGGTGGTCCATGCAGAACCACTGCCTATCCAAAATGCCCATTTATCTCCCGGTATAATATAAAATATATACCCTGATACTGTAGATGCGTTACGCGATGTTAATACTGAACTATGAGCGTTAGGTAAACGTGCATCATTAGAGGCCTTTACCATTAAGTCCACCGTAAACGGCGCTTCAGGATTATTAGTCACAGAATACGGTATAGTGTGCTTTGTGGTTCCGTTAAAAGTTTTCTCTTCATTAAAAGTAAATATAGGTGTAATTTCAACACTTGTTCCATCAAATCTTTTCTCTTCATTCAAAGTAAATATAGGAGTAATATTGGCACTTTCGGTGAGAACACTACCAATTCCTGTTTCTGTACATTCTCCCATAATTATAGGATTGCTATGTAAAAAACAATAATTTATCCCATTTAGTTCGCCAAATTCAGCCGCTTGGCAGCGATTTCCCAATTCTTTGCAGGAATTAATACAATGTTGCTTTTTATATATTTCTGGGTCGCCACAATCATATGAACCAGGTGTCGTCGGAACTAATTCACGATTACCATACATATCCAAACAATTACCATGATCTCGGCCTTCTCCTTGTAATTCTGTCCATGTAGCTCCATCTTGATTATCAAATCTACAACAGCCCATTGAAAGATCCACATTAGCATCTTTTGTTATTAATTCAAATTTTTTTGGATAATCGGCCATCGTTTTTCCTGTCCCTTCTTGAAGCATATGCCAACAACCATTTGCCTGTTGACCAACACCAATACATTTTTCCGTGTTTACACATGCTGCTTTAATGGTAGATATATAATTTGGATCATTTTTACAACAAAGGGGGTTTAAATCACCTCTCGGTGTCCCCGCACTTTGCGTCCAACTACTCCAGTGAGCAATTGTGTCAGCGTTTGGATCATTATGCACATTTGCTGTCCAAGAACATCCTTTCGGAATATCATCTTTATCACCCATGAACCAAAGAGAAGCATCTAATCCTAATTCTTCATGCGCTTTTTTACATTCATTATGTGTATCTATTTCTGTATTATTAGGACAATTTGTATTTTTATCTTTTTTGATATATTGACCTGGTCCATAATCTAGAAATGCGACTGTTTCTGGTTGACTGGTTGGTTTAATTTCAATATTATCTATTGACCACGATTCAAAATCATTATTTTGTGAAGTAAACGATGTCATTGCTTCTTTTATTCCCGATAATGTTATTTGTCGCGGCGCTTTGCAAATTGATCTATGATTACATGTTCCATCAGCTGCATTAGGGTCCGAAGATCTATAACAATCTTTTACACCTTCATCTCTTTTATTTGTATTCATAAATACCAAACCGCGCGAATCATCATATACTGAACAACCATATTGATAATGCGCGCCTTGATTTGTATTGTCAAAAGTTTTTCCCAAGTTAGCTGCCGCTATTTTACATTCCGCTTCTGTATTTATCATTGTATCATTACCACAACGATAATTTTTCGTTGAATCAGGAAGAATAACATATTGTTGCGGCGAGGCATCAATATTTGCATTTTGCAAACTAATAGTATAATCTTTTGCTACATCAATTTGATTGATATTATTTTTATATTCATCTGGCAATGAATGTGCGCCGGTGTTGTTATATAAAAGGTAATCATCATTATTATAGAATATTGCTTTTGTTTCAGGTTTTTTTTTAAGTTTATACGTGGAATACCCACAATCACTGTTAAAATCCTCGGTACAATTTACATTATTAGTTAATTTACATATACCACCATTATTAGGTTTCCACATAAAAAGATTGCAGTCTGGGTTATTCATACATAAATCTTCACATTCAAGTAATGTTTTTCCTTGCTCGGTTGATATATTGTCTTGTTCATTACATTCATTTTGAAATAAGAAAGTACTATTTAATGGAAATGAAGAAAAATCCCCGGTTTCATTGCCATATACTTCCACTTCGCACAATGTTATATAAGTTTCTTCGTTTTGATTTACAAAATATATATATCTACCTTTGGTATTTTCGGGACATATCAAAAGTTTTGGCTGCGTATTTGTAAAATCAAATTCATTTTCACCATTTACAACCAATAATGTATTTTCGGCTGGAGTACAATTATTAAAATTTTCTTTAATATTAACATTACCAATATAAATTTTAATTTTTCCGCTTTGGGCTGCGTAACTACTTCTCCCTTGAATATTAATATAATCTATTTTATATTCTTCACCAAAATCCATGCAAAGCCATTCTTTCTTATCTTTCGGCATTGTTTTTTGATTTTTTTCTCTGGATGAAGTAGCTCTTAAATTCGATATTATTTCGCCCCCAGATGAAGTACAGTTTGCGGCCTGCGTTTCATTTGCTGCTCCACTATGTGTACAATATGACGAACTTGTTGGATTACTAAAACTATTATTTACCATATTACCCGGTTTCCATTTACATGGACCTTCACTTATATTTTTAAAATTACTAGCAGTAATAATAGCTTTATTAGCAATATTTGTCATTGTACTTATTTTTTCCGTTGCTTGTTCAATTTGTGTTGTTACTAAATTTTTAATATATAATTTAAAAGAGCGGTACCAAGCTGCACCGTCACTTTTACTATAATGACAACAACCGCCAGTCGCGTACCCACCCCAGAAAGACAGGTATGCGCGGTCATCGCCATCAACATTGGCTTTTGGCCAACCGCCATCGCTTCCTCCTTGCATTGGATCCGTATGACCATCTGCACTACTGATATACGTTGGCGTCTCAAAATTTGCACCATCAGCACTCCACTCATGATTAACATTAGATATTAAAAAATCATATAATTTCATTTCACCGTTAGGTCTAAAATAATCAATGACATTACCCATTACTACCATAATTATTGTTTTTGAATTAACCATTGGATCACCCATTCCGTCTGTTACTGTTTTCCAATAATTATCGTTCACAGCAACAGTTCCGGGCACGTCTTTAACAATTTGTGCGTCAGTTGCGGATGCTAAAAAATCTTTTATCTCTTGTTCAATTGCTTGTTCAATTTGTGTTGTTACTAAATTTTTAATATATAATTTAAAAGAGCGACTCCAATACGGATAATCTCCAGCACTATAATGACAACAGCCGCTATGAGAACCAGTTTCTCGACCCCAAAAAGAAATGTAGTTGCGGTCATCGCCATCAACATTGGCTTTTGGCCAGCCGGGAGCGCTTCCTCCAAAAAGCGTGCTCTCGTCGTTATATAACGGTGTCTCAAAATTTACACCATCCGCACTCCACTGATGATTAACGTTAGATTTTAAAAAATCAGATAATTTCATTTCACCGTTAGGTTTAAAATAATCAACGACTTCACCCATTACTACCATAATTATTGTGTTTGAATTAACCAATGGATCGCCCATTTCGTCTGCCGCTGCTTGCCAATATGCGGCGTTAGCGGCGATCCTCGTCTCAGGGGCGCTCGCGCGGGTCCCAGCTTTCTCTCCGGGGACGTCCCTAACAAGTCGTGCGTCAGTTGCGGATGCTAAAAAATCTTCAATTGCTTGTGGTATTTTATCTATATCCGCCTTTGAAAATGTCTGTAATTCCCCTAAAGAACAATCATTATTATTAATATATAGTTTAAAGGCTCTGTGCCAAGTCTGATAATCGTTATATGTCGCGTGACAACATCCACCAGACGGGCTGTATTTTTTACCAATAAAAGATAGGTATACTCTGTTGTCATTTGAATCGGGGGTGTGTATCCAGTTAGGTCTATCGTCGGAGCCTAAGTAATGATCTGCATTATGTCCCGCGTAAGAAACGAATGTATTTTCTTCACCCGTCGGGCTCCATAATGATTTGGTCTCGTATTTGTTATTACTATTCTTCACACCGGTATTGGCGGTTAATATAAAATCTGATAATTTCATTGCACTGGTAGGTTTATAATAATCAGTTACTTCTCCCATTACAACTTTAAGAATTGAATCTGTTGTTAAATCGCGATCACCAAACTCATTTATTTTATCTCTCCAAAATTGTTCGCCCGTGTGCTCCCTGCTACCAACATCTGCTATTAATTCCCACGGCGCACCCGTCCACGATCCGTACAAATTTGATATAGTACAATTTGAGGAGGTTTCATCAATATTTTGTCCCATTTCACCACTAAATTGTAAATTAAAAGTACTGCCGCTATAGATTGGATCACCAATGTTTCTATTCTTAGGCGGGTTTAATGTATATATCGTTAATCCGTCTGAACGAGGTGCTTCCCTATTGTTAACATCTGCTCTTGCGGTACTCATTCCACCATGATCAAAACCAACAGATAAAATATTATTTGAACTACAACTATCAGGTACACCTAATACTCTACACCCATACCAGCCGCAATTGCCCGTGTATCCACCACTCCCCCCTTTCATAGAAACCGCCACTTGATCACCATATTTCAAAGGACGGCGACTTTGACAAGAAGAATCTGGAGGATTACGAAAAATAACAGTAATATTGCCAGTTGTACCCATAGTATTTTTTTTTTCCCATTTCGCTGTTGACTCATTTATTTCAATAAATTGATCACCTTGTTTTAAAATAATTTCTTCATCTGTGGTAATTTGTTTTCCTGTAAAACCATCTTTATTTGTTGTACAACTTGTATATAATAAATATCCTATCAATAATATTAATAAAATTATCAATATTTTACTAAACATTTGTATTTGTATATACTAAATAAATATATAAAAAACATAAATTCATATATTTATTATACTGGACCAAAACCTGTACCCATCCAAGATGCCGAGGGAATAACATTTGAAGGATTTGAAAAATTACAACCACAATTTTTCCATTCTTCATGATAGGCAATCTGTTCTTCTTCTTCAATGTTTTCTTCTTCTTCATCTGTATCTAAGACAAGTGGTTTATATGAACGTGTTGTTCGCGACCACTGTGACTGTTCATAATCTTCTTCTTTTTTTTTAATTTTTTTCTTATCATCTGTTTTATAAGATTTTAACGCCTTTTCATATAAATTTTCAGTTAATTCTGTAGTTTTTTTTTCATCATCTACTAATTCTGTTCCCACTGTTGTACTTCCAACTGTTGAATCCTTTTTACAAAATATTTTTGCTTTTTTAAAATCAAAATCTTTATCGCCATTAAATTTAATTAAATTAAAATCAATATTATCACCATACAATGAACATTTTCTTTCTTCGTTTTCACCTTCAATGGGTTCCCATGAATAATATTTACAATATTCATTCTTTGAACATATATAACTACAATTAGTTGCTTGAATTGTTTTAAATGATTGTATTTCATTTGGTAAATCAATATTTACTAAAATTTTATCGTCGTATTTTGAATAATTTGCCGGGCATTTTAAATCATTAATTTCGTGTGCTGGACATTGAAGTAAATCAACTTCAGTGTCTTTTTCTTCTGCCGGTTGCAATGAAGCTTCATCACCAGTAATGTCATCACCAGTAACGTCATCACCAGACGCGGTGTCGGATACAGACGACGATGAGGAGCTCGTCGGTGGCGTGGTTGTGATATCTGCATCCATATTTGTATTACCTTCTTTTAAATTTGAAAAAGTTTCTTTGGTAAAAAATGTTCTAATATTTTTTAAAATTGTTGGTTGATTATCCAAGCCACGGGTACCAAGTAGCGTCATATTATTACAAAGAATACCTTCATCAATTTGTTTCTGTATTGTATTATCTTTATAACAAATTGGATAATTACTCCGGAGACTTCTATCACGCTCCGCATCCCCAATATTACTATTGTTCCAAAATATTTTACCATTATCATCAATACTACAACCATATATTTTACCTGTATAGTCGCCACTTTCTACATTATTCCCTGTCTTCTTACAATATTTTTCTTCTTCGATTTGTGGATGCTCACCCCCGCAGACACTTTCCGGATCTTTTAATATTATAAAATTATAATTATTTAAGCCAATCTTATCTTCTTTTTTTGCACTACATTCACGATCTGTTGTTGCTGTAGGAGCTTTTGTTTCATATTCAGTGACACCACATGGCGTGATATTTTTGCATTCACGATCAGTTGTTGCTGTAGGAGCTACTGATTGATATTCAGTGTCATCACATGACTTGATAGGTGTGCATTCACGATCACTTTCTGCTGTACGAGCTACTGATTGATATTCTAATAAAGCACCATTTTCATCTATTTTACATATTGTTAATGGTCTACACTCACCATTATCCATATATTGGTCGTCATTACATTGAAATGATCCTGCCGCGTAATCGCTATCTATTGGGGGATATTCAGCAGCGGGGTTAGTTTTACAGGTCCTATCTGAAATGAATTGTCCACCTTCTTCTATTGGTGCCTGATCTTCCATTAAACCATCTTCATTTTTACATTCAGTTAATATCTCACAACAATTTTGATTGTTCCATTCATTTTCTTTACACATCACCTCCGGCCTATCGTTAACATTAATTTTTTCACATTCACATGATGAGCATGTTAGTTTATTTTTAATATCTGTAAAAAATTGTCCTAATACGGTTGTGGGCGTTGCCGCTGCCGCAGTCTGATCTCCTTCCCCTGCCTGCGGTAAGTCTGTATCTTCATCACCAGTAACGTCATCCCCAGTAACGTCATCCCCAGTAACGTCATCACTAGACGCGGTGTCGGACACAGACGACGATGAGGAGCTCGTCGGTGTAATTTCTTCGCCAAAAACCTCAACTTCGCAAAAATTTAAATGATCACCGGTTTCATTATAAACAGCAACATATTGCCCGATAATATCACATTTAAATTCTAATATATCACCATTATGCGGTGATTCCCAAGAACCGCCACCACCCTCAGTAATGACTGTAGCAGGTGTTTCACATTTTGTCATATCATCAATATCTGTTGAATCACCAATGCTAACATATAAATAACGATCACGTGCTAAACTTGGTGTGGTACAAGAAGTTTCTTTAGCCCACTCTGCACTACTCCCTGTACGACAAAGATTAGACGGGTTTGCGCTGTCAACGCACCAAGGTGCGTTCGCCGTTTTCGTACAGTTCGTGGGACACGAATACGCCGTGTGCCCGCCGCTTGCGCGACAAAGGGTTCCGTGGTCACTCCGCTCGGGATGCGGTTCTAAATTAGGCTGCCCACCCGGAGGGCAAAGATTCACACCTGTACGACAAGGTAAATCAGTGTTTTCATTGTCAACGCAATAAGGTGCCACGCCGCCCGCCGTTTTCGTACAGTTTGTGGGACACGACCATAATCCACTGTCGGTTGCACGACAAACGGTACCATGATTTATCCCATCATGCGGTTCTAAATTGGGATGGTTTTCATCAGTACAAAATGAATTTCCATCGCTACTTACTAAATTATCACCTTCAGCTTTACATTCTTCCAATGCTTCCTCCCAAGTTTTGGGTGAGGTAATATTTTTAATACAAGAATCATTTTTTTTTTCAAATCCAATAGGACATTTTATATGCCCATCGTTATTGCAACAATTTCGTAAATAAACAAGAACCTTATTTATTTTATATGATTTTTGAAGATCAACGCGCCACCACATTCGTCCACCCCCAGATTGACGTGCTTTTCCCCCACCCTCCCCTAAGGAAGCGGTATGTATACATATTCCCTCCCAGGTGTTGCTATCTTGGGTTTTAATTCCATTTACCGCATTTAAAGGGGATCCGTTTGCACGCGTGGTAATCATTTCTGCGGGTTTTCCAAAAGCTAAATTTGTTGTACTAGTAATCGGTGGTGTGGTTGTGATATCTGCCTGTGATGAACTTTCGGTTGTTTTTTTATAAACAGTCGCACCATCATGTTCTTCACTCGGTATCTCAGAACATCCAATGCACCATTTATCCCCGATTATAGAAAAGTAAGAACAGTTAGAAATTTCATTGCATTTACTCTTACAATTGTTAATTGTTGCATTGCTATCGCGCAAATCTAATACGCGCGATGTGGATCCATAAGGGCATTTCTTGTTCGCAAGGGAACCATCTTCTTCCCATGTTCCTGAACTTTCTTCTGTTTGTGTCGTTGACGTATCTACAGATTCAACACAAGCGTCGGATCCGTAAATAGTAGTTTTTGTGCACCCTGATGCACAATTACTTTTACCTTCTTCCCATCGTTTTCCACTAGATATTTTATCATACCACCCTCCAAGATCACAGTATTTAAGTCCTTCGTTCGGCGCAGGCGCCGCGGCGCACCCGCATCCCATCTCTGTATGTACCCCAACATTATCATTATATATTTTTGCAATAGCATCACCAGTTAATGCTTTATTATACATACGAATATCGCGCATTTCGCCTTTAAATAACGCCGCCGTATCGCCTACAGTACAATTACCAATTTTTTGCCGAATGCGTCGTCCTAATATATTTTTTGTATAATTTTTTGTTATATTGTTATTTCTATCAATTTCATCAATTAATTCACCATTTTTATATATTAATTGCGATGTTTCATTAATAACAAATGCTACATGAATTTCTTCATTTAATACCCAAAAATTATCAATATATTTTTCCACCATGCCGCCACCAATACTACGATAATATAAACGATTTTGTTCATTACATAATTCAATTAAATTATTTGCGTCATTATCCCCTGTTTCATGACAATATTTTTCATTCCCCAATGAGAAAACACGTGACCAAAAAGAAAAATTTCCATCATCAGTAGGAATATATTTTATAAATCCAGTAAAAGTAAAACCTCTTTCATTTGATAAATAAAATTGTTTTATTTTATTATTATCATCGTCAGCGGGATCGGTTACACCGTCAAAAACTTTTGTACCCTCGTGAATATAAAGCGGTTCATCAGACCATATACAATAATCATGTCCACCATTATGTGAACCATGGTTTGTTATATCAACGCCAGGTATAGCACCATGCTGCCAACTACGCGTTTGCCATCCTGCACGTGGAGTATGTTGAAAACATTTTAAACCATTAGCACATTGAGTATCATTATCACAATCACCGTGACCAAAACCACATTTTTTATCACGAAATACCCAATGACCGGCCGCATCTTTCAAGCGCCCACAAGTCATTTTACGACATCCATTACCACTACACCATACTCCGACACATGATTCATCTTTATTACAAAGCTCACGAGCCGTATCGCGCGCCGCAAAGGGGATGCCCATGTCCACACCTTGACATTCATCCACAGGCATTTTATCGGTAATAGTCTGTGGAGATGAATAACAACCATCGCCGCCATTATCTATTGCTTTCGTATCATAATCACACCAATATGTATTTAATCTATCTACATTTTTTCCCAATAAAGTTGCAGTATCAAAACATGTTTCATAACATCGGCCATTGTCTCCTGGATTATTACACCAGTTATTTGGGCCACAAGTTTTCGTTGCTAAACATGAAAATCCAGTACCAAAAGAACATTTATCACCACCTTTTACAAAAACCGTATCCATAGGTTTAAATTCAATGGGCTCGTTTTCACGCATTCTTAATTTTAAGGTGTGATCGCCAGCGCTTATATTTGTAAAAGATGGCGATGGTTTTAAAAGCTCACCGAATGTTGGTGAAAATGCACCTGTTCTATCCGTGTGCCATTCTTTATAGTCTTTATCATCTATTGTTATAAAAAATGAATCTGTATTGCCGTCATCAGTGCCACCACCTTTTATTTTTACCTTAAACTTAACTTCCGGAGCTTCTGAAGTACATGTAAAAGGTATTTCTATAGGTTTAGTCTCATCACACCCATCAATATGGCGATCGCCTTTATCCCCTTTCACCACGCCACCACCCATATCTTTAAAGCATGCATTACCTATTATTGAATAACCATCTTTTTTACTAGCACAATTTTTATATAATAAATACCCAATTATTAATATAAATATAATAATTATTATAGTGCTAAACATTTATATATATATATATAAATAATATATATATAAATTATCATTTAATGTGCAAACCAATATCCAAACAATGGTTGTTTTCCGTCACTTCCTACCGTTGTCCATTCACCTTCTGGTATTTTTGTTTTTAATAAATCATCATCGTCATCTACCTTTGCCTCCGCAGTGTCTTTTTCTTCTTCATATTGAATTTCAGATTCTTCTGCGCTTTCAAGTCTTTTGCAAAATAACCCTTTTTGATTATTACGCCATTTTTCATTTGGTTCTGGGTTATTTTGAAGCATACACATTCCCGTAGGAATACCATCATAAGATCCACTTTCTTCCCATGAAAAAGCTAAACATTTATTTTGGTTACCTGTATTATTATCATTACACCATTTTTCACATTTTTCTATTGTAAAATTATCTTTTGAATCTAAACTTCCTGCATCCGATTGAAAAATATCATATCTTGTACCATCAACAACTTCCCAACCAATTGGACAGCCTTGATCGTATAATTCAGATTGTCCATAATCAAGCATATCTTCATCATATGGTTTCGCTAAGTTGGCATCATTTAATATTTTCCACAAATCTTTTGTATTATCGGGTGGTACTATTCGTTTCATATCTTCTTCAATCTTTTTATTTTCTAATAATATTGTTTGTTTAATTTCCAACATATTTTTTATTTGTTGACACTCGTAACTTTCATAATTAGTATTTCTACAATTTCCTTGGTTTTTATTTTTTTGTGATTGTTTTTCGGCCCTTTTTGCGTTTTGTTCATTTTTTTTCCATTCGTTAATTAATTCATTTAGTTGTCTTGTTTTTTCTTCTGCTGCTGTTGTCGCTTCCACGTCATTATTCGTTGATTCTATTTCTTTTAAGTCTTCCTTAAGTCCTTGTAAATATGTTTCATATTCTGCGTCTTTGTCAATATCGGCCTGCATTTCTGATGTTATTTCTTTCCCATAGATTTCAACATTGCATAAACTCAATATTTTTTCTGTACCTTCCAAATATAAAAAAATAATATTTCCTTCTAAACTATCTACTTTTATTACAACCGGACCTGTACCATCAAAATTTTGTGTAATATTTACTCCGTCCCAATTACCGTTTTCATTTTTATAATTTTC
>PBLS01000051.1 GCA_002721825.1 Magnetovibrio sp. | reverse complement strand
GATCCATAAACGACCCAATCCATTCTGGGGGTAGTATTGCTTTCCTAAAAGGAAGCCTTGCTGGTGATGGAGCTATTATCAAGCAGTCAGCCTGTTCTCCTGATTTGCTAGTGCATAGCGGCCGCACAGTTGTTTTTGATTCTTTGCAAGATCTAGCTCTACGTATTGATGATCCCGACCTCGATGTTGTTAAAGAAGATGTTTTGGTATTGCGTAATTCGGGCCCAAAGGGTGCGCCGGGGATGCCGGAATCGGGCTACATTCCTATACCTAAAAAACTTGCCGCCGAAGGCGTAAAAGATATGGTACGTATTTCCGATTGCCGCATGAGTGGCACAGCATTTGGAACTATTATTTTACATTGTGTACCAGAGGCCGCTATTGGTGGGCCTTTAGCATTAGTGGAAAGTGGAGATACCATCACGCTAAATGTCCTGGAACGCCGGCTCACTATCGATATTTCAGAAGCAGAATTTGAGCGTCGCCGAGGTAACTGGGAACACCCTAAGAGTCAGGAAGCAGAGCGAGGATATAGAAAACTTTTCTTAGATACAGTTATGCAAGCTAATGAAGGAGTGGATTTCGAGTTTCTTACCAAGCGACCATTTACGGCAAAGACACCCTAATTCTAGTGGTTGCAAACATAATTTAGTGAATCTCTAGTCGATCTCTATCCGCTACGTGCGTCACCCAAATTTGGCTTTTGGGGTATCAGAGTACCTTATAATCGATTAATTCATCTGGTCAGATGGAAGGTGGGCGCATCCGCTTAAAGCGATAAAGATTTAAAAAGTGTTGTTACGCCCATCATAACCGTGCAACTGCCAATAACGATTTTAAGACGAGTATGAGCCCGGTCTAATGAGTTTACAGTCCGCATGGGAATGCAAATAGCTGCTGAAAATATTCCCATACCAAAAATCGAACCTGTACCGAAAAGGGCAATATACGTGAGGCCATCCCAGAAGGAATGGACAGAACCAAGTGTAAGTATGATAAGCGCTGATGAACCGGCCAAGCCATGCATTAAGCCAACGGCTAAAGACCTGTACGGTAAGCTTTCAATGTGGTCATGATTATGATTATCTGAATTATGGAAGTCGGCCTTTCCCCCTCTGTGAGAATGAGCGTGGAAGTGTGTTAATCCATCTGAATGCTTATGGATGTGAAAATGAATGCGGTCACGATGGACTTTTCGGACTACATCTGCTCCGAGAATGACTAACATAAATCCAACAGCGGCCTCGAGTATTCGACTTATGTTATCGGAGATTGCCGTATTAACAGAAAGTATAATGCTGCATAAAATAAATAAGGTAAGAGTATGGCCAAGTCCCCAAAAAAACCCTTGGCGGACCGCTTTATGTAGAGTCGTTGTGCGCGTGGCTAGCGACGCCATTGCGGCCAGGTGGTCTGGTTCAAATGCGTGACGAAAACCAATTAGAAACCCAAGAACCAGTACAGATGTCATGAAATATCCAAACTTTGAAGAAGAAGATGTGAAGAAATATCTTTCGGTAGAGAATATAAAATTTTGGAATACTCGTGTAGTTTAGACAACAAATTATTTTATCCGATTAGGTTAATCTAAGGTGCGGGCACCATGATTTAGCAAAATTATTTTAAATGGTTGTTTAATCAATTCTCTTGTGGAGATGTATATCCGTTTGTGGGAATGGAATAGAAATCCCTTCAGTATCGAAGGCCTCCTTTACAGTCTTAAGTAGATCCCAACGGAAGCGCCAATAATCCTCACTATTGCACCAAACACGAGTAATAAGATCCACCGAACTGGCCCCTAGTTCGCCAACAACGATTATTGGTTCTGGATCTTTGTGGCTTCGAGTATCGGATTCTATAATTCTAGAGATTACATCCATCGCTTTTTGGATATCGTCCGAATAGCTGATGCCAAATACTAGATTGATTCGCCGGGTTGGATTGAAGTTGAAATTTTTGATAGCGGAATCCCACAGCGAACCATTTGGAATGATCACTTCTATATTGTCAGGCGTACTGAGATTTGTGACGAATAGCCCAATGCTCTTGACGGTTCCAGCTTCACCTCCACCCTCGATATAATCGCCAACATTGAATGGGCGGAAAAAAAGCAGCATGACGCCCGCCGCAACATTGCTGAGTGTTCCTTGTAAGGCTAACCCAATTGCCAAACTGGTGGCGCCTAAAATTGCTACAAAGCTTGTTGTTTCTACACCAAAGCGGTCAAGTACGGCTAAAACGGTAATGATAATAATTAAATAGCGTATACCGTTTGCGAGGAAACCAGTGAGGGTATTGTCAATGTGTTTAGTTTTTTGAAACGCTCTTATACTGAACGTTCTGGCATGACCCGCGAACCACCAACCGATCATTAATATCGTAATGGCACCTAGGATATTAAGCCCATAACTTATAAAGAGTTTAGCTGCTAACTCTAGAGTTTCCTGTAACTGTAAATCGACGTTTTCCATTACTCCGCCTCTAAAATTGGAAACAGTATTACTGTCTATCAATAGGCTAAAATTTACATGCGTTCTAGCGGGGATTTATAAATGGGCCAAGGGTTTGAATATTTTTGTGTCAGTGTACGTTGAACTTTCTTTAGAGAGGAGTCATCATATTAAGAGATACAAAATAATTTTGCCGCTGTATTACCCAAGATGGACTTTTTTTGCTCTTCGTCAAAATTAGCGTTCTCAATAACTTTTAAGGGTTCCATGTCTCCAATGGGAAACGGATAATCAGATCCTAAAACCACATGATCGTGGCCACAACACGAACATAGAAATTCGAGTGCGTTAGAATTAAAAAGAACGCTGTCAAAATAGAGTTTTTTGAAACCTTCAACAGGATTAGCGTACTGGCCGGGATGAATATCGAAATTGCGGGCCAGGCGGCCTAACATAAAAGGCAGGGCTCCGCCGCCATGTGATACAACGCACTTTAAATTTTCATATTTTGAGAAATGCCCAGCGAAAAGCAGCCTGGCTACAGCTGTTGTAGTGTCAGTGCCACGGCCTACCGCATTGATAAGTGCATAATCGTTGAGGCGTGGGTCCCCACAACCGAACATAGGGTGAATATAGACGGGAGCATTTAGGGCAGCTGCAGATGCCCAGAATGGTTCTAGGGAAGGGTCATCAAGGTTTCCTGAGGCGCCATTTGGTTGAGTGCCGATCATTACCCCTTTAAACCCCGATCCCATTGCTTCCTCGAGAACGGTTGCAGCACGGTTACCATCTTGTAAGGGTACGGTCGCTAACACATGCAAATTCTCGATTTCAGCAGTACTGGCGAATTGGTAATCATTCATGAAACGGCACCAATCTTCGCCCTCTCTAGCAGGCAGTTCGTAGCCAAAACTGTCGAGCCAACCCCCTACAATTTGGGCATCAAGAGATTGTTCTTCCATCCATTTTAATCTCATTTCAATATCGCGTAGTTTTGGCGATAACGACCGTGTTGGTGCTTTATTGCAAAAGGCGAGAGACACGTTACCGCTGTTTTCTAATAACTCTACGTTTGGAAACAGGTGGGATTTGGTTTTGAGCGCTTCTAAAATGGATTGAGCTGTGAAATGCGCGTGGGAATCTATGATCATTGTGAGGTGGATCCGTTGTTAAGCAATCCCTCAATTATAGAACTACGCATAGGTAATTCACATATGGAGAGCCCACGAGGAGCAAGTGCATCGTTGACAGCGCTTGAGATGGCTGCTGGGGCTCCCAAATATCCACCTTCTCCAGACCCCTTTTGACCGTGAGACGTTAACGGTGAGGGTGTACAATGTTCTATGTCGGTAACCATAGGAATCTCGTAAGCAGAAGGCATCAAGTAATCGGCGAAAGTAGCATTCAAAAACTGTCCATCCGGAAGATATTGGAATTTTTCGTACAGTGCAGCTCCAACACCGTGTGCCAACCCTCCTATAACCATCCCTCGGACAATATCAGGATTAATTTGAGTGCCACAGTCGTGGCCAACAAAGTAATTAAGTATAGAAACTTTACCAGTATGTTGATCAATTTCAACGTAGGGGATATGCACTTGAAAGGAGAAACATGGATAAATTTGTACGCGTTGGTCTGTGTCAGGGAGCTGTCCGCCTCCTGGTACCTGAAAAACATTATGGGCCCGCATCCCTGGCTCCATTCCATGGGGTAGCTTGTGATATGCCTTGTGTGCAATGAAGCATATCTCAGACCAAGAAATATTGTGGGAAGTATTTATCTGGTCAAACACAGTTCCCTCGGCATATTCAAGTTTTTCAATAGGACGACCTAAATTTTCCGCGGCAATGGCTAAGGCTTTGGCTTTTATTTTCTGTGCCGCGCCAGCGGCTGCAGAGCCAAGCATTATAGCCATTCGGCTAGCAACCGGACTGCGAGTAACCGGTGCATTAAGTGAATCGGCATGAACTACGCGGATTAAGGCTGGATCGAATTCAAGTTCCTCACCAATAATCGTTGCAACCAAGGTTTCGTGACCCTGTCCTGATGAGGTGGTACCCATAACACCTGTGATTAGGCCATCGGGGTCAACTTTAATTTCACACCCCTCTGTGAACGTCGTAATCTCAGCTGAAGGGTTCATTAGATATTCAAAGATATTATTCCCGCCGCCTGGTTCTAGACAAGTAGCAAGACCGATGCCGGCAAGTCGCCCGTCTATTCGAGCGTTTTTACGGCGTTTCATTAGGTTTTCGTAATCGGCCCTATCAAGTGTCTTTTGCAATACACCTAGGTAATCACCACTGTCGTAACTCGAACCACTCGGAATTAGATAGGGGAATTCGTCATTTTTTATTAAATTTTTAATTCTTATGTCCAGACGACGTTGGTTTAGGTGCCGCGCTACTCTATCTATCGCAGTTTCAAGCATGTAATTTGTTGGCGACTGACCAAAACCACGGACTGGAACTTGTCCCGTCTTATTTGTGGTAACAGAGATAGCATCATATTCGACCGAATTAATTTTATATGGCCCGACTATAGCACTTATAGGTTTGGCGAGCTGAAACGGCCCTCGACCCGGATAAGCACCCGCATCATCAAGGGCGCGGATTTTGAGAGAATTAACTTTGCCGTCTTTATTAAAAGCAATATTCGTATCGAAAATGCGGTCTGGTCCATGAGCGTCTCCACTTGACATATTAATAAGACGGTCTTCAATTAGGCGAATCGGGTTTCGGAGCTTGCGTGCCAAATAACTCACTATGATAGCATGCTTTATTCCGCGTTTGACACCGTAGCTGCCGCCGACATCTACATCCTGATGTAAGCGGACGCTATTCAGAGGAATACGCATTGCGCTAGCCAAAAGTTCAACAAAGTTAGGCATTTGAATAGAGGCCCATATTTCAAGCATTTCTCGGCCTTCATCCCATTCTGCTACGACACCGAACGTTTCTATAGGTACTGTTGAGGAACGGCCCCATCGCACTCGAAAACTGAGACTGAAATCAGATTTGGCAAAGTCTTCTTCGACCGGCCCCCAGCAAAAATGTCCTTCATAAAGAATATTAGATCCATGCTCCGGGTGTACTAGGCGTTTAGAATCAGTATAAGCTTCTTCAGGATCAATAATAGGGTCTAGTGCTTCATAATTCACTTCTACTAGTTCGGCGGCGTCCTCTGCCAGATAGGGGTTATCAGCGACAACCACAGCAACCCATTCTCCAACATAGCGCACCATGTTGACGGCTAGGGGATACCAGGTGACATTAGGTAAATTTAGGCCAAAGCGTATGGGATCCGTATGGTTTGCAAGTTCAGCACCTGTAAGTACGGCGTGGACGCCGTCCAGTTCTGATGCAGGTTTCGAATTAATCGAAATAATATTGGCTTTAGCGTAGGGACTTTGGACTATGGCTATATGTTTAGTATCTGAGAGCTGGATATCTTGGACAAATTTTCCGGTACCGCAAACGAACCGTTCGTCTTCGATGACACGGCGCTTTTTGGAAATATAGCGGAGATTTGTGGATTTAGACTTACGCATTATCTAGAGTTCCTGAGGCGCTGACTCGCTAGTTGAACTGCCTCGATGATCTGGATGTAGCCGGTGCAACGGCATAGGTTTCCACCTATAGATTCTTTAATTTCGTCAGCACTTGGGTTTGAGTTTTGCTCTAATAGCGCGTGTGCCGAAATCAACATGCCAGGAGTACAATAACCACATTGCATAGCGTGAGCATCACAGAAAGCTTTCTGCAGGACTCCGGGAGAACCGTCCGCGTTGCAAAGGCCTTCGACTGTAGTGATTTGCCGTTTGTCTGCCTGTATTGCTAAAAGTGAACATGAACGTACTGGCGTGCCATCGTAAAGAATTGAGCATGCTCCGCAGACCCCATGTTCGCATCCAACATGCGTCCCTGTAAGTGATAGGTCGTTTCGTAGAAAATCTAAAAGAGTTATGCGCGAGTCGACAGTTGATCTGTAGGTTTTTTCATTCACGGAGATGCGGATATTGTGGCTACTCATGCTATATTACCCTTCGCTTCCGTGATAGCATCATTTATCGCGCGAAGAGCTAAGATGGCAGCAATACGTTTGCGGTAGTCCGCCGTTGCGTGCTGATCGGAGACAGGGTTTAGATCCTCTAAAATTTCCGGTATAGCTAATTCCATGGCAGACTCCAAAGTGTTGTCGCTGATACCATTGGAACGCAATTTTTTTTCAAGTGCAGTGACCCTTACAGGAGTGCCGTCGACACCACCCAGGGCAATGGCGGCATCTATGCATGAACCTTTATTATCAAGTTCTATTTTTGCTGCCGCCGCGACTAATGCAAAATCGCCGTGACGCTCACTCATTTCGTGGAATCCTGTACCTACTCGCGACTCTTTCTTTGTCAGGGGAAAGTGAACACTAACCAATAGCTCTGTTGGTTCACACACAGTCATCATAGGGCCTAAGAAAAATTCAGTGGCCGGGATTTGACGGCTCGATTCAACATGCGATAAACAAATCTCAGCATCCAATGCGAGTGCTACCAAGGGGATCTCGGAAGCAGGGTCTGCATGGGCTAAACTACCCCCGATCGTACCTCGATTACGGGTTTGTGAATGCCCAACGAATGTAAGGGCCTGAGCTAGAAGAGGCAGATGGTATTTAACGATGGGTGAATTTAATAATTCTGTCTGGCGGGTGCAGGCTTTTATTTCAATTGCAGTATTATTCTCTTCAATACCGGATAAATCGGTTATACCATTTATGTCTACTAGCACACTAGGACGCGCCATACGCATCGATAACATTGGCATCAACGTTTGACCCCCTGCGAGTACGGCTGCCTCACCTTCGCCTTCCGCTAAGTATCGGGTCGCCTCATAAATACTTTTTGCTAATACGTAGTCAAAGGGTGCAGATTTCATAGAGCCAGTATTTCATTATCGATGATGTCAATATTCAAGAAGTTAAGCGCGCGTGGGCTAGTGATGCAAATGCTATATCCAAAACGTTTGTTGAGGTCTTTTTTTTAGTCTCAGATAGTAAGTACGCAAACTTATAAATGTCATATTAAATTAACCCTTATGTCCGAATAAAGTTAGGTCTCAGATAAAAACGGTAACCTTCTCAAGCTTTTACCAAGTTGACCAGAGGAAGGGGATAGTTATAGTTGCGAGATTATTGAATTGTTGGAGAAATTAGCGCCATGAGCGTCGATAAATTTAACTGCCTTTATTTACAACAAGGTGCGGATAATAAAATTACCCACTCCCTTGAAACTCTCGACAATGACCAGTTGCCTGAGGGTGATGTGATGGTAGCAGTGAAGTACTCTACGCTGAATTACAAGGATGGCCTAATCATTAATGGTCTAGGCCGTTTGGTCCGTGAGTATCCACACGTACCGGGTATCGATTTTTCTGGTGTTGTTGAAGAGTCCACCTCGCCCGATTACAAGCCAGGGGATGAAGTTATACTTACGGGCTGGAGGTTTGGAGAAATCCATTGGGGAGGATTTTGCAGCGAGCTCGCGTTAAGAGTGATTGGCTCGTCCCTATTCCAGACGGCTTATCTTTGGAACAAGCGATGGCTATTGGTACGGCGGGATTAACGGCTATGTTGGCTGTGATGACACTTGAGAAACATGGTCTAACAATTGATGCGAAAAAAGAAATTCTGGTGACTGGTGCTGCTGGTGGAGTTGGATCTATCGCAATCAGCCTGCTTTCTAGCTTAGGTTATAAAGTTGCGGCAGTAACTGGGCGTAAGGAGACACACGACTACCTTACTGATTTGGGTGCGGATATTCTGATTGAGCGCGAGGAATTAATGGAGGTACCGCGTGGCCCTCTTTCGAGCGAGCGATGGGGAGGATGTGTAGATAATGTCGGTGGTGCTATGCTTGGCAATCTCCTACCTTCAATTGCGTATTGGGGAACAGTTGCTTCGGTTGGTAACGCTGGTGGCATCGAATTTTCCTCAAATGTACTGCCATTTTTGCTACGTGGAATAAATCTCTGTGGAATTGACTCTAATACGTGTCCGAAGGAAAACCGGTTAAAGGCGTGGACTCGGTTATCACAAGAACTGCCCTTTGAGAAATTGCATGCTGCTACTAATCATATCTCCCTTGCAAAATTGCCAGAAATGGCCTCTAAAATTTTAAAGGGAGAGGTGCGGGGACGTACAGTAGTTGATGTGAATGCCTGAAAAGCGTTTTTAGGTTTCACTAGTTAATTAAATACAAATCGTTTAAAGAGCGGACCTTGCAATACATGGTGCAACTACGGGCAGAATGTGGGGGACCTAAATAGGACGGATTCAAAACTCGCATCCTATTTTCCCGTCATCTCCAGCAATTAATTGGAGGATTTTTAAGGCTCCTGAGAACCAGTTCCAGGGGTAAAAGCAGGCCGTTGAAAAAACTTAATTAATTAGTATTATCCAGCCGAACCTTTGGTCGGTCTGTCACAGGTACGTAATAGAGTTGCTTAAGGTGAGAATTTTAAGAGGCAAAGTTCACATAGCTCTGTAAATTATTATTTTATTTCAATGTATTGTGTTGTCGGAGCTGAATTTTATTGAGGCGGAGTAGCTCAGCTGGTTAGAGCAGCGGAATCATAATCCGCGTGTCGGGGGTTCAAGTCCCTCCTCCGCTACCAATTAAAACAATGGCTTAGAATTAATTTTCTAAGCCATTGTTGTATTGAGTACCCATTGAGTACCCATTAGAAACATTTGAAGAATTTTTCTTTGGGGATTCTGTATGAAATCGGTCTTAGTTAAAATTGGGCTAGTCTTTGGTTCGCTATTGATTGGTTGTTTTATACTAGAAATTATTGTTCGCTCGTTTTTTGGCGTTCTAAAACCTTATGGGTATGATTCTGAGCATCCGCAAGAAGATGTTCGATACGCGGTTTACGATACTCGTAGGTTTTGGACGTGGAAACCAAACTTTCGGGGATGGTTTGATAATGGGATCGATTTTTCATCAAACCGAATAAGGACTAATCCGGACGGCAGCCGATTTGTACCTTGCTTGAATGGTGGTGAGGCTCGTCCTACTCGCATTATATTAATAGGTGATAGTCAGACATTTGGTTGGGGGCTTTCCGATAAAGGAACTTGGGCAAATCAGCTTCAATGTGCACTAGAACAAACAAATCCAGGAAAGTTCGAAGTCATTAATCTAGGATTTCCCGGTGCTCAGGTAGATCAACTGTATCAAAGGGGAATTGGTCAAGTGGAACCGGTTATTGGAAAGGGCGACATCATAGTGATTTCTGTCACTTGGAATGATTTGATAACATATTATGTGGGGAAACGTTTTGTACTGCAGGCATTAAAAAATGCGGGTTTTAGAGAAGTGAAAATAAATGACAAAAGTCGTGCAGAAGTTCAAGCTTGGGAGACCGTAGCTTCATCATATTCTGCATATGAAGGACGTCGACCGTTAAAAATTCGACTATCGAATCCCAAAAAATATCTTGGGAAGCCTAGTTGGAGATTTTCGTTTTATAAGAAATTCGGCGTTTTTATTCCTACTTTTGATTCGACTATGTCTTTTTTTAGTTCGTTGCAATATATTTCATCGGCTTTTCGAATAGCATGGTTAAACGCGCGAGTTCTCTATTACTGGACTCGTTCAAAAGATGCATTAGTAAAAAAAATTCCGGCCAATACTTTCCGAAGTAATTTTCTTCTACTTAAGGCATTAGATGCAAGGCTGAAGCGCAGAGGCGGGAAAATTTTAATTCAGTTGCTGCCGTCCCGATTGTTTTTCGATGATCATTATTACCTTCCCTACTCACAGGGTGGCAAGTCATTCCCAACACAGGATTACCTAGGTTTTGTATCTGAACCATTTTGCACAAGCCTTAATTTGAACTGTGTTAACCGCTTTGAAGACCTTAAGACGGCTATTAGGGATCAGCATACCTTTCAGTTTGATGGTCATTACAACGAGATTGGGGCGGCTCAGATAGCAAGAGGCCTTGCACGCGATGTAAGACGAGTAGGGCAATGATCATGAATACTAAAATCAAAATTTATCAGGTTGTGATTTTAGCCTTATTCATCGTTAAGGCATTTCTATTTGGCGTATTGACAACAGATTCGCCTAATTTGTTTCTTTATGGTGATGGGGGGGAATATGAAATTCGTGCTTTGGCCTTATCAGAATTGGGTAAATATGGGGTCATTGAACAGAATAGCAAATTTAGCTACGACACTTATAGGTTGCCAGGTTATCCAGTATTTTTAGCCATGTTGGTTAGCCTTAAAAATGATGACCAGTATCGATTGTGGGGGGCGGTACAACTTATCTTGTTCCATGTTTGGCTCTTCTTTGTTGCTAGGTGGATAGAACGACGGTTCGGCGGTCGAAGCGCTATTTGTTTTGTATCGGCTCTGTCTTTAACATTGTCCTGGATACATTACGTAATGGTAATACACGCCGATTTCCAGTTTGCTGTGCTAGTTTTTTCAGGCTTTTTATTCCTTGTAACTGCGGCTGAGACGCGGAAGACGGGGCATATGGCATGCGCAGGATTGTGTATGGCCGCAGCAGCATTGACTAGGCCTGATCTGGTCTTTTTTTGGGCTTGGTTACTTATAATGTTGGTAGCATTTCGGGTTTTCTTTTTCTACTCCCGCCGGGAAGATATGGAGGAACAATTTTTATGCTATATTAAGCCTATTACGGTCACTGCTATCAGCGTATTAGTGGCTATAATAGGTTGGACAGCTAGAAACTATATTGTAGCTTCCAAGCTGGTTTATACGTCTGTTACGTCTACAGTAAATCGAATGTTTTCGGATAATCTTGATGTCGTTGCAATGGGTGCGGCCCCAAATGATAGTCTATTGGAGACTGTGCATCTAATATTTTTGAATGGATGGATAATAATTCAAAATTTTCCCCCTTCATTGGCGCAACTTTTTTTCAATCCAGGTCGCTGGTATTTTCATCTATATCTAAAAGGCTTAGGTGTTGATGTAGATACTATTGACGTTCCATTAAATGATTTACAATTTGCAGATATTCCCGCCCTTGAGATGGTTTACATGGCCTTTGTATGGTCTCTATCTTTGATCATTTTTATAGGTTTCCTATGGTATGTATTTAAGTGCATTAGGGGCTCGGTTCGTGAAAACTTTGCGCCTATATGCCTCTGCCTTTGGATTACTATGTATTTTATCCTGCAGAAAGGAATATGGGGAAGTCTGACCCCGGGTATTGGACCGCGTTATGCGATGTCAATTTATCCTTTTCTCGTATTTTTAGGGGCCCTGACATTCTCAAATTATGAAAAAAACCCTCAGTAGTGTGTCGATGGAAATTTTAAAGCGCACGAGATATTAGCTCAAATTTTTCTACTTAATCATTGCATAATTACTTTTCAACGCTATCGAGTAAATCACGCAAAGTTGCCTGCTTGCGCACTTTTAAAAATATCTGGTAAGCGAACATATTTGGCCAAATTGAGGCTAATATTTGATTTAATTTTAATAACGTTCTCGAAACGCGCCCGCGGCCTATTGCAATTGGAAAAGGTGCCGGTACACCAGATATCTTGAGGATTTCAAATCCAGACTGCTCAAAAAGACGACGAATGGTAGTGAATGTGAAGAGGCGCATATGGGTTAAATCGAGGATACCACGCTTACCGTAATTAAACATACCTAAGAGCAAACCAAATCGTACGATGAAAAAGCCAACATTTCCAGTGCTTACTACAAGTTCAGTATCGGTTGAGAGATAGGGATTTTCGCGCAAGTTATCGACGAATAATTCGGGGTTTGAGAGGTGTTCAATTACGTCTAACATTACAATTTTGTCTGCATTAGCCACTAAATCGTGAGGCATAGGCTTGTTTAGATCGTGCCGAATGAATTTTTCGAAGGCGAAATCATTCTTTTTGCTTGGAGCCCTGAAATCGACTCCTATCACTCGACAGCCCTTTTTCATTAACGCAAGGGCAAGATGACCTTCGCCACTACCAAGTTCGACAATTAGTTCACCAGAATTGATGTTGACCATTGCACGGGTATGGGGGCTGTCAAAATCCAGCTTTGCCTCATAAAGCGATTGGGATAAGTCTGGGCGGCAGTCGTAAATACGATCGTAAACAAAACCAATATCGTTTAGACGCGCACGAAATGTGGTCATAACAACATTCCAAGCATATTTTAAACCATCCACATGACAAATTTCGTCGCCATAATAAGTTGGGATGGGTAATTCTAGAATTTTCATTTCAGCGCGTTGTAATTGGATAATGATCTGTGTATCGAAATGAAAATCATTAGTGTTTAGGTGGAAAGGGATCTTTGATAATGCATCAATAGTGTACAGTCTGTAACCTGAATGAAATTCTGAGAGTTTGAGATCAAGTATGTTGTTTTGAAGGCATGAGAGTATCTTGTTGCCAACAAACTTATAAAAAGGCATGCCTCCGCTGCGGGCACTTCCTGATACCATCATACGTGATCCCATCACCGCATCGGCCTTGTTTGTCGCTAGAGGTTCTAATAACTCTGGCAAACATTCGGGAGCATATTGCCCGTCGCCATGGAGAAGCGCCACATAGTCGAAACCCATTTTAATAGCGTAGAAGTATCCAATTTTCTGATTCCCGCCATATCCTTGATTCGTTTTGTTCCGCAGGATTTTTATAGGGAAGGGCCATCGTTTTTTTGTCACAGCGTGGGAACTAAGCTCGAAGGTCCGGTCTTCGGAAGCATCGTCAATAGCTAGAACTTCGAGCTCGTATGTATTTATAAGATCGGCTGGAATACGCGCAAAAACATTCGAAAGTGTTTTTTCAGCATTATACGCTACGATAAATATCAGGACGCGTTTTTTCATTGAAATACAAAATTTAAATTTAGTTTGCTTCTATTTCATGCTTGCTTTTAACGAAAAATTAAGAGGGAAGAAAGCCCAACGGTGCTCTTGCCGGTGTCACGTAATTTCCGGTAAACTATTCTCTGTCACGCTGTTTTCATAGGAATTCGGAAGTGAACCTTAAGTCTCTTGATCTGCCAGAAGTGAAGCTTCTTACGCCTAAGCGGTATTTTGATGACCGAGGATGGTTCTCGGAAACCTACAATAGTAAAACTTTTTCAAAGCTGGGTTTAAGATATACATTTGTACAGGATAACCAGAGCCTTACCAATAATATAGGAACAATTCGCGGGCTGCATTTCCAAAACCCACCCTATGCTCAGGTTAAATTATTGCGTGTTTTGCAGGGGCGGATATTTGATGCGGTAGTTGACATCAGGGTAGGAAGTCCACGCTTTGGGAAATTTGTAGCCATTGAATTGTCCGCTGAAGATGGATCGGCAATTTTGGTTCCGGAGGGATTCGCGCATGGTTTCATGTCCTTAGAAGAAAAAACAGAGGTACTTTACAAAGTTTCTAAGTTTCATGTCCCGAGTGCAGAATTTGGAATTAATCCGATGGATCCAGACCTTAAAATACCATGGCCTGTTGAGGACATCGGCCATCACGGAAACGTATATTCGTCAGAACGCGATTCAACATTTCCTATGCTGAAAGAAGCACATTCAGCGTTTATATATCCTGAGAGGATAAAAGAGAAATGAAAATCCTGGTAACTGGGGGTGCAGGGTTCGTTGGATCTGCTTTAGTTCGTTACCTGATACGAGAAACGGATTCTTATGTGGTAAATGTCGATAGTTTGACTTACGCTGCTAATTTGGCGGCTCTTGAGGGAACCGATGATAACCCTCGCTACGCATTTGAGCATCATGATATAACAAGCGGCCCACATCTTGCTGATATATTTTTACGACACCGCCCCGATGCTGTCATACATTTGGCTGCAGAAAGCCACGTTGACCGTTCTATTGATGGTCCTCGTCCATTTATAGATACCAATATTGTCGGGACCTATATGCTCTTGGAGACGTCATATAGGTATTACGCTGAACTTGATTGTAAAATCAAAAAGAATTTTAGATTTCTCCATGTTTCAACTGATGAAGTTTATGGTTCGTTAGGTAAGACTGGAACCTTTGGCGAAGAGTCCCCCTATAAACCGAGTTCGCCGTATGCCGCGAGTAAGGCTTCGGCAGACCACCTTGTTTCTGCGTGGAATAAGACATATGGGTTGCCAACCGTTATAAGTACATCCACCAATAACTACGGGCCATGGCAATTCCCAGAAAAATTGATCCCGACGGTAATTGTTAAGGCCCTTGATGGCTTGCCGGTTCCACTTTATGGCGATGGCCGAAATATTAGGGATTGGATATATGTAGAAGATCACGCATCAGCGCTCTGGCGAATTCTAAACGTGGGGAATATTGGTGAACGTTATAATATCGGCAGTAGAACTGAACTCAGTAATTTAGATATATCGAAGACTATTTGCGCACACCTTGATAAATTATCACCGCGGTCCGACGGACTTCCTCACGAGCAAAATATAGTTTTCGTTTCTGATAGGCCAGGCCATGATTTTCGATACGCTCTAAAAACAGACAAGTTAGCGAGTGAGCTCGATTGGATGCCGCTCTGTGATTTAGACTCGGGTATTGCCCGTACTGTTTCCTGGTATATTGATAAAGAGGATTGGTGGCGTAGTGTTTTAAACGGCTCATATGATGGCCGCCGACA
Organism: Magnetovibrio sp.; assembly: GCA_002721825.1. Classification (GTDB taxonomy): domain Bacteria; phylum Pseudomonadota; class Alphaproteobacteria; order Rhodospirillales; family Casp-alpha2; genus TMED8. The sequence goes on along the minus strand of PBLS01000051.1, from coordinate 5,885 downwards.
AGGTTTGGATCGTTGAAAATTTTAGTATTTGGCGCAGGTGGGCAGTTAGGTAAAGCACTTCTAGGAAGTGCAGGAAAAGCGGGACATTTGGCAATGGGGCTATCGCGTGCGAACGTCGATATTACGGATGCAGACGCTGTTTCACATGTAATTTGTTCTGATGTACCTGAGGCAGTAATAAATGCGGCTGCTTACAACGCGGTTGATGCTGCAGAAGACAACCGGGGTCTAGCCTTTCGTATTAACTCAGAAGGCGCGGGTAATATTGCACATGCTTGTAACATGGTGGGTGTACCCATTTGCCACTTATCAAGTGATTATGTGTTCGACGGTAGTTCCCGCACGCCTTATCGAGAGGATTCGCCAGTTTCTCCGCTCTCTGTATACGGAGCCAGCAAGGCTAGGGGAGAAGACATAGTTAGGAATATTGCTAACCGTCATCTTATTATACGTACATCTTGGGTATTCGGGCGGTTCGGCAATAATTTTGTTAAAAGTATTCTTGGTCGTCTTGGTAAAGCGGATTGCCTTAGTGTCATAGATGATCAGATCGGTTGCCCAACTTCAGCCGAAGATTTGGCAACTGCGTTGTTTAAAATTTTAACTACCGCCCATAAAACGGAAGCTTGGGGCACTTATCACTTTTGTGGTTTAAAAGCGGTAACGTGGTTTCAATTCGCTAATGCTATCGCTATGGCTAAACGTCTTCATATCCCTGATATGACAGAAATTGTTCCTACTACCACGGCCGATTATCATCAACGTGCTGTTCGGCCTACTTATTCAGTACTTGATTGCCAAAGTGTTATAGCTAACTTTGGGATAAATGTCCCAGAATGGCCAACGGCGTTAGCGAATGTTGTTGACTACTTGGTAGCGGGGAATCGCTGATGAAAGGGATTGTTCTTGCGGGAGGTAGTGGCTCCCGACTCTACCCCATCACGGCTGTATTAAATAAACAATTGTTGCCGGTTTATGATAAACCGATGATCTATTATCCAATTTCCGTACTGATGTTAATAGGTATCAAGGAAATTTTGGTCATTTCGACGGAAGAGGCGCAGCCAACTTTTAAGCAGCTTTTGGGAGATGGCTCATCTCTTGGTCTGCGGTTCGAGTTTGCGGTTCAAAAAGAACCCCGCGGTCTTGCAGAAGCTTTTATCGTCGGCGCTGATTTTATTGGCGACGAAAATGTTGCTCTGATTTTAGGTGACAATATTTTTTTTGGTCACGGATTGCCACAGCAACTGCGCATTGCTGCAAAGGGAAAGGCTGGTGCGACGACGTTTGCTTATCGTGTCGGTGACCCTGAGCGTTACGGTGTTGTCGAATTTAATGATGAGGGACTTCCAATTGCGTTTACAGAAAAACCAGAAGAGTCGAGGTCCTCCTGGGCTGTAACTGGTTTGTATTTTTACGATAGTGCTGTGATTGATATTGCTATGCAACTAACGCCCTCATCGAGAGGAGAGCTTGAAATTGTTGATATTCATCAAGCGTATTTAGAGGCGGGGAAAATGCGGGTTGAGCGTCTGGGCCGTGGAGTTGCGTGGCTTGATACAGGAACACACGAATCGCTTCTACAGGCAGGGCAGTTTGTACAAACCATTGAGGAACGCCAAAATCAAAAGATTGCATGCTTGGAAGAAATAGCTTTCAGGATGGGGTATATTGATGCAGGTGCGTTCGAAGAATTAGCCCATAGATATGGTCAAACCACATACGGGACTTACCTCAAGCGTATCGCGGAAGAGGCAGATTAAAGTAGAAGGTGTAATATTGTAGCATTTCCTGGCCTCGAAAACGAATTGGAAATAGCGTTTACACCTGACTTTTTAAATAGACAAGCTGTCTACTGCATTTGATATGGCAGTCTCCGTTTGTTCTATATCATCGTCTGTTAATGCCAATGAAATATATAGCTTGCCTGGTGATTTGAAGATCCCTTGGGCTAGTAAATCCCTATTGAAGCGTGCTGCTTTAACTTTATCACATTCGGCTAGCTCCCTATAATTCCTTATTGGTGAATTGGAAAAAACGACATCAAACATGGAGGGATGGCCGACGATCTGGTAAACATGATTAGTTTTACTGAGATGCTTAGTAAATGCACCCATTAGCTTTTTACCATTAGTTTCTAGTTTTGAATATTGGTTTGGGCGGCGCAGAATTTCTAAAGTTTTTAAGCCGGCGGCTGCTGCTATAGGGTTGCCACTGAGCGTTCCGATGTGCATGAGGAATTTATCTTCTTCAACTTTGCTTTTATCAAAATGCGCCATTATGTCCGACTTCCCTGCTACCGCGGCTAAAGGGAATCCTCCACCTATTATTTTGCCCAGAGTGCAAATATCTGGTGTTACACCGTATAATTCTTGTGCACCTCCGTAGGAAAAGCGAAACCCGGTAACTACTTCGTCGAAAATCAAAAGGATATCGTGTTTAGTGCATTCCTCGCGAAGATTCTTCAGGAAGTTATTTAAAGGAGGTATGACGCGTTGCAACGGCTCAACGATAACTGCAGCAATATCATTTTTATGTTCGTTAATAAGAGAGCGGGCAAGCTCGATATCGTTAAACGGTGCAACGAGCATGCTTTCACGGATACCTTCTTGGATACCGGCTGAATCTGGGATTGCAATCGGAAAGTTGACTAGTTTTCCTGGTGCGAGGCTCATCTGCGCTTCACCTGACATGCCATGATAACCACCTTCAAATTTCATAACTTTATCTCGGCCGGTGAATGCTCGGGCTAGGCGGAAGGCGTACATATCAGCCTCGCTGCCAGAAGAAAAAAACCTAACTTGCTGAGCGCAGGCGATGGCACTACAGATTTCTTCGGCAAGTTCTATACCTATGGCATTATTGGCAAAAAAACTAGTACCTCTTCCGAGTTGTTCTTTTACAACCTCAATCACTTCCGAGTTGCAATGGCCCAAAATCATTGGTCCAGAACCGATAAGGTAATCGATATATTCATTATTATCCTCATCCCATATTCGTGAGCCTTTACCCTCACGAATGATGTATCGAGGATCAAAATTCCCGAAACCTCCGGCAGGGAGAACTTTATGTGCTCGTTCAAATATGTGTTTTTGGTTCATTTTTTATTTCCGTAATCGTTCATAAGCTAAAATTCGTGCGCAAGTTTAGAACCAAACCAGATCATCTTAATACATAACAAATGGTAATTTGCCAGAAATATTTTGACGATTATGAAGCTCGAAACCTCTTTGCAATTATGAGAGAATACTCATTATTGGGTTGGGGATCGTTTATGGAATTTATCTACCGTTTCTACGGGAAATTTGATAACTCTCGAAATTTTTACGTATTAATAATAGCAATAACGTGTGTCCATTTTAGTATCCGCGGGCTTTTATACCCGGCAGAGGCTAGTGATGGTGCAGAACAACTTTATTTTTCACAGGTATTTTTATTAGGTTATGACATTGTAAATCCTCCTCTTTACACGTGGATAATGGTTGTCTTTCACAAATTATTCGGTGTGACAAACGTATCCGTCTCATTAATAAAGTTTCTAGCCTATGGTTTGAGTTTTCACTTTTTATATGTTCTCGCTTGCAACTCGATTCGAGATAAACGCTTGTGTATGCTGGCGAGTCTTTCACCTCTGTGGCTTTACTACATGGCTTGGGATGCCGTGTTGTCATATACGCATACTGTACTGGCAACTATGTTTATCCTTGCCTGTTTTACTTCGCTAGTTCGCCTTCGTGACGAGGGCAATATAAGAACATATGCGATATTTGGGGTAGTGCTAGGGTTCGGTTTTGTTTCAAAATACACTTTTGCAATAGCAGCTATTGCTCTGCTCGTTTCTAGCTTGATCTGCGCTCCTTATAGGGCAATTATCTTACGCCCTTTAATGCTGGTTTCGTTGGTTATTGCCGTTCTAATCATCGCGCCCCATGGTTACTGGCTCTTGAACAATGTGAGTGAAATCAATAGTGCTGTGGGGAATAAATTTGAAGTTAATGCGGTTAACGAATTTCTATTTGCCAATCAATTGTTAGGCCTCAAGAGTGTTATAACCTCTATTATTGGATTTATCTCTCCACTTTGGCTAATATTATTGCTGGTGTTTTGGCGTCCTATAAGAAACCGGACCACCCGCGCCGCCGCCTTATCCCCGTCTACAAAACTCATTCTAACTTATATCTTTCTGATAATTGCCCTGCTATTAGCTTTTGTTTTGGTATTTGGGGTAACTAAAGTGAGAGCCCACTACATGTTTATTCTTATACCGCTTCCAGTTGCATTTTTTGCCTGGCTAGAGCCATCACTGAAAAAGTCGCGTTCTCCGCAGGTCTATGCATTTACCCTGATAACTGTCGCCGTACTTTTAGTTGGCGGAATGACCTTAAAATACCTAACTGAGCCAACTTTTTGTAATCGTTGCCAGTTGCTTTTACCCTATAAAGACATTGCCCAAAAAATTCGTGCTTCAGGGTTTCGAGGCGGTACTATTTTCACTACTTATTTTCCTCATGATCTTGCCGGAAATTTTCGGAGCACATTTCCTAATACAAGAATCGTAAGTACAAAATTTCCATCTATCACGCGCCCTTTAGGGAGCAATTATGGGCAATGCCTAGTGATTTGGATGCCTGCACCCATGGGTAATATCGATACAGGTTTCATGACGCATCTGACTAATAAGTATTTTGGAAGCAATATTCCTGTTTCAAACTTCCCTGTGAAAAAAATAGATTTTCATTTTGACCGGGCTCCTACGCGCGTGGGGTTGCTCCATTATATGATGTTTGATCCTGGTGTTGGAGAATGTCGTTAAGTAGTGTTTATTGTTTGATCAGTGATCTGAGATATGACGATTATTATGGCTATGAAACGGTCTGGAGTTCTTTTGTGCTGTATTTTGTAAGTTTCTAGAGCGTGACTTTCTTGAGAAACATTGTACGCGGTTAAGTAAAAAGATGATTAAAAAATGGAAGTAATATGAAATTCGTTTCGAGAGGATTATACACCGTTATTATATTATTTATTGGTTGGCTTGGAAACTTTGTTTTAGATACACAATTCGTTGTAGGAATTGTAACTGGTTGGTTGATAAAAAAGGGATACGATAGCATCGCGAACCAAATTTTGAACCTATTGTAAAAAATTGTGGTTTTCATGTAGCCAAATGAAAAGCAAGGGCCGCCTTCCATATTTAGTGAAGGCAATAGCCGGTACGACTAAGAGAATTCATACTCCAATCAACGAGTATATCTTTCGCATAAGAGGTGATCCCTGCCTGGCAAATTCCTCACCAACTTGAAAGTGGTTTAAGTTGGGCAAATCCATCTCAGCACATGGGTGCGTGAGTTGCCGTAGCCTAGTTGCAAAATCTATAGACTGGCGACGGAATTCTATTTGTTCTTTAGCTCCGTATGCAATGATCATAGGAGGGATTTTGTTTGGGATTTGTCGTATGGCGCTATTTCTTTCCACTGCTTTATTATCTAACTTTAGATAGTTATTACGTGAACTTAATTTTACGGGCTCTAAATCATACATGCCACTTGCCGCTATTGCTCCTTTAATGACGTTTGAGGGAATGCTCCATTCCCTTTTCCAGTTAGTTACCGCCAATAGCCCAACTATATGGGCTCCCGAGGAGTGTCCCGCGATGAAAAGCCTTTCTGGATCCGCATCGAAGCTTGCCGCATTACGCCATATCCAATTAACTGATGTCCGACACTCGTAAATAAGTTGATCGAGACTTACTTTTGGAACAAGAGAAAAATTTACAGAAACAAAGGTTATGTTTCGGTCAACAAACGCCGGCGCTTGATAACTGTTGTCATCCTTATGCCAACGTATCCAAGCACCTCCATGAAAATAAATTACGACAGGAGCAGCCG
>PBLS01000050.1 GCA_002721825.1 Magnetovibrio sp. | reverse complement strand
TTTCCGGGCCCCTTCAAGAGGCGCCTTTAATCCTCGATAGCCCGCGGTTGCACTCGAAGAAATTGTATTCTTATTGGCTAAAATCAGAATTTCTGAAAAGCCAAACAATCCCAATAGAGCAGGCAAAACCGGAATCGAGTCATAAACTTCCATTATCCCAAAATGGGCTCGCGGCAAGGCATTGAATAGATCAAGTCCCGTGGTGGCAATAAGTAGGCCTAAAACAGCAGAGATAAGCCCCTTTATAACGCTCGCCCCCGTCAGTGATGCCACCGCCGTCATGCCAAAAACTGCGAGCATAAACATTTCAGGTGATCCAAAATTCATAGCAAACATTGCAAAAACTGGCCCTAAGCCCATGAACATAAGCGCACCAATAAGTGTACCAAAGGCAGAAGAGGTAACGGATACGCCAATAGCCTGACCAGGAAACCCTTTCTTGGTTAGGGCATATCCTTCAAAAGTCGTTGCACTAGTTCCTGGAGTGCCAGGCATGTTCATAAGGATAGCTGGATACGAGCCGGCAGCCTCGGCAGCTACGTAAGCGCCTGTCATAAAAAAAATCGCAGACCAAACATCCATATAGACCGTAAATGGCAACATAATTGCCAAATAGGTACTTTCCACTAGACCAGGGATCGCCCCGACGAGTATCCCGCTAGTAAAACCTATGAGGAGAAAAATTACGTTCCGCCACGTAAAAAGCATCTCTAGGCCTTGCATTACTGCATCTGTATCCCACATGACGAACCTCAAAAATACCACGGTAATTCCGCGTAGTCGAACCGCGGAAAGTTTAACTGAACGACGCCAAGTAGCACCCAAGTTAACATGCCAGAAATCAAAGGAGCTAATATAAGGATAAAAATTGGCTGAACAGTTCGAAAAACCATAAAGAGCGCAGACAAATATAAACTTGCTGTGAAAAAGAAACCCAGGTGCGCCACGACGTGTGGAAATAAGAAGGTTAAAAGTACCACTCCAAATGCCCGACGCTGGATATAAATTATTTTTAAAACCCGACTCATAAAGGCCGTCCCTTCCCCATCCGTCGGGGGTTGAACCGACTCGGACGAGTCACCTTTTCGTTGAAGAACTAATTGCTGAACTCCAAATATAATTAGCAAAACAACCAGTAAGGTTATAAGCAGAAAAGGATACAAAATTGTTTGAAAGGGCAAATTGTAGGTTTGAGCCAGATAGAGTATGAGGTAAACGACAACAATACCCGGTAGGATCGCTTCTTCCCAGTTTTTCCTATTCATCAGTGTATACTCTCGATTTATAAGCCTGTTATGTTAAGCAAAGAGACGAATGGCCGGTACGCCATATTTGTACCGGCCACTCTATTGTATACTAAATAAAAACTTAGCCTAATTAGAAGCTAATCTTCTTAACCTCTTCGAGAAACCCCCTTTGCCGTTCATTTATCTCCTCTGGACCCCAAGTTATGAGAGCTTCGGGTGGAAAGCCTGATTTGATAAGGCGGTCACGGGTAACTTTAGCCGTAATTGCTTTCCTATAGGTGTCGACCAGGTAACGGAAGTTCTCTGGGCTCTTCTTTTTGACTTCCGCAGAGGTAGTTAGACCAGTCGGATGCCACATATTTACAGCCTTCTTGCCGTAAACATCACCCATAGTTGGCGCTTGGATAGTATGTGGGATTGGATTCTTCTCCGCAAAGATACAAAGGCAGCGAAGAACATTATAATTTGCCGAAGCATCAAAAAGGCCTGTCATAACGGCATCTGATTCGCCGGAAGCCGCTGCCTTACGAGAGGGGCCACCTCCGCCATATGGCACATAGGTTATATTTGCGCCAGTCCGCGCATTAAAAATTAGCCCACCTACGTGATACCATTCTCTGGCACCAGAAATACCCGCAGTTACGCGACGTTTTTTCGATTCGGACACCAGTTGCTCTATACTTGTTATCTTTGAATTCTTTCCAACAAAAATCGCCAAAGGCCCACCATAAGTGGTTCCAATATGAGCAAATGAATCATAACCAAAATTCGGTGGCTTTTTGACGTGTATTGATACCCCCATACTTGAATAAGCTATATAACATACGGTATGCCCATCAGGTTTGGCGGTTAGAAGTTTTGTCGCGGCGAGTACACCGCCGGCACCAGGTGCGAAAACAGGCTTGAAAGGCTGGCCAGTTAAGCGCTCGAATTCGGGCGCAAAGTTTCGGCTGGCTCTATCAAAGCCGCCACCAGCTTTACCCGCTGAGTACATCGTAAAAGCCTTACTAGGAAATTTTGCGGCTTCAGCGGAGCTCGACATGAGCCCAGGAAGGAGCAATCCACCCCCCGCAGCTGCTGTAGATTGTAAAAAGAACCTTCTTGTCAGGTTAGACATAACTCCTCCTTTTTAAGCTAGCATATTGGAAGTATTAGACTTGTCCGCTTACGATTGCGAAAGAAACGGTAGTGAGCCCATAACAATCCCAGCTAGCCAACTGTTTATTTTTAACTCAAATGATGATCATCCGATCACGAGATATAGTCCATTACCTCTAATTTAAACCGATCATCAACGTTTCATCAATACAAATTATGAATGTCAAGATCAGGAAAACCTATTAAACTTTTAAATAGGTTTATATAAGGAAATATTATAAATATGAATTGCTTTATTCTTTGATGGAACACTAAACCGGATTATGCCATTGAAATATAGTTTTTTGGCTCTCCTGCGGTAACATCCATCAGTATTTCAACCAATAGTAATTACCAAATTTCCATTTTGATCGCATGATAATTTCAGCTCCGGTGGAAGCACAGTGGTAGTATCCATTTGTTCTACTATCGCTGGCCCATTTAACACCGAACCCGGTGCTAGTTTAGTCCGGTCATAAACCGGACAGTCAACGAAGCCACCGGTGGACCCAAAATATACTGGTCGAACCTCAATAATTGCTTCCTCGGTTTTAGATTTCTCTTTAGATGGCAGATATTCAGGTGGAGATGTTATGCTTGCTTTTGCAACAGAACGAAATGTCACTAACTGTAGGGGAGCATTTGTCGCGTAACCATAGACACGCTCATGCTCAAGACGAAACGAATCTGCCAACTCTTCAAGGCTTGCTGCTGTTAATTTTCCATTCGGTACTTGAACGGTTAATTCATGACTTTGTCCAACATAGCGCATATCAACCGCTCGGTTAATTCTGCGTAACTCTGAATCAATACCTTCCTTATCAAACCACTGATTCGTTTCCATCTCAATCTCATTGAAAGCCTTATTAACAGTGTCACAATCGATCTCTGTCAAATTAAGAATCTTCGTAAGACTGAAGTCTGAGCGGACATCGGCAACAAGTAACCCCAAAGCGCAAAGCAGCCCGGGCCCTTCTGGGACTAGGATCGTACTTATCCCGAGTTCGCCTGCAAGGCGAGCCGCTAAAAGCGGCCCTGCACCGCCAAAAGCGCTTAAAGCAAAATTGCGCGGATCAAATCCCTGCTCCACCGAAATAACACGTATGGCTTGCATCATATTTTCATTAAGAATCGTCAAAATCCCCTCGGCGGCCTCTTCAATATTCAATCCCATAGGCCGTGCAATTCTTTTTTCAATAGCATTTCTGGCTAACGCTGCCTCAATAGGCATGCGTCCCCCTAGCAAGGCATCTTGACGCAAACGGCCCAATACGACATTTGCATCCGTTACTGTCGGCTCATCGCCCCCAAGCCCATAACAAGCTGGACCGGGGTCGGCCCCTGCGCTGCGTGGTCCAACATGAAGGAATCCCCCGCTATCTACCCACGCAATGCTTCCGCCACCAGCCCCCACCGAATGAACATCCGTCATCGGAAACCTTACGGGGTATCCATTGAATTCCCGTTCCCGTGCTATCAAGGCCTCCCCATTTTGAATAAGGCAGACATCAGTAGAGGTCCCTCCAACATCAAATGTGATGATATCCGGAAAATTCGCATTGGTAGAAAGATGCGCCGCGCCAGTGACGCCCGCAGCAGGACCAGACGCCAGCGTTCGAACTGGGTTGTTGCCCGCTTCACGCGGTGAAGCTACGCCACCATTGGACTGGAGTATTTTTGGTGCAACCACGCCAATCGATTTGGCTGATGCCTCTAAATTGGATAGATAAGAGATCATTACAGGCCCAAGCGAAGCGTTGAGTACTGTAGTGCTAATACGTTCGTATTCTCGAAACTCAGCCATCACCTCGTGTGAGGCACATACAAAGACCTCGGGAAACGCGGCCCTTACTAAATCAGCAATACGTTCTTCGTGGGCCGAGTTATGGTACGCGTGCAGAAAGCAGATTGCGACCGAATCAACACTTTCGGCCTTTAGTAAATCGACATGGGAACTGATTACCGTCTCGTCTGGGGCTATGTTTTCGCGGCCAAATAAATATGTTCGCTCACGGACCTCTAGTCGAAGATGCCGAGGCACCGGTGGTGTAGGTTTGGCCATACGAATATCGTAATTATGTGGCTGTCGTTGACGACGGATCTCCAAGATATCTCGAAAACCATCAGTAGTGATTAATGCGGTTTTCGCGACTTTGCCGACAATTAAAGCATTTGTCGCAACAGTAGTACCATGACCAAAATATTTTATTGCGGAAGCAGGGACTGCGCTATTTTCCAGCAACTCTTTTATACCACGAGCTACTGCCTCAGAAGGGTCGTGGGGCGTCGAGGGTGTTTTATGGTATATTGTGCTTCCGTCGTCGAGACGAACAAGCGCAAGATCGGTAAACGTTCCGCCTACGTCCACTCCTAGAACGTAATTTTTATTGCTCATAGCCGCCCCCTCTTTGATCTCTTAACTCTCGGGTAAGGTTCTCATCAACCGAATGGTCTTTTAATACTACACCGTAATCTGCTTCTGCCCCCGCGGACGAAACCTTGCCGTTGATCACGTCATCTAATACCTTGGCCGGTTCACGGCTCAGTGGATCGCCATAACCAGCCCCAGATGGCGTTTCGACTCGAACGATTGAACCAGAATCAACAGGGTATTCAGAGAACGAGCCGGGCAATTTTACTTCATGGTTAGAGTCCGGATGAAGGAAAAAACTACCAACATGGCCTTTTGCACCCCCAAATAAACCTGGCGCAGCAACAGTCTCTCTTAATCCGCGGCCTGCTAATTTTCCGGATTGGGCTAATATACAAACATCACGGCGAGTACCCAATCCGCCGCGGAATTTGCCAGCTCCACCCGTATCCGTTAACAACTCGTAACGCTCTACCGTCAGGGGAAATTCTTGTTCCACTGACTCTACAGGCAAATTGGCAGCGCCAGACACATGTACTCGAACAGCGTCCTTACCTTCTTGATCTATTAGAGCGCCTGATGCCCCAGCATACGTTTCATAATCGACAAAGTATTCGCCAGTTCGGGGATCAATGCCGCTGAAAATAAGGCCATGTAGAGGGCCGCAGCCCGCCATTACGCGCTCCGGCATAACATCGGCTAAAGCACCCATCAACAAGTCCCCTAGAATATTACCAGTGGCCCCACGATCTCCAACTGCAGCGGGAGCACGACAATTAAATATGGATCCTTCAGGGGCCGTCACCTTTATAGCACGAAAATAACCGGAATTAGGCGGTAACGTCGGGTCAGTGATCGCCTTCACTACATAATATACGCCGGCCTGAGTTGCTATCAGTGGCATATTTCGTGCGCCCGCAATTTGATCTGCGCTACCGGTAAAATCAAAATGAATTTCATCTCCAGCTATTGTGACAGCTACCTTAAGGGGAATGAGTTTATCCTCAACTCCATCGTTATCTAAAAAATCTTCGTTGTGATATTCGCCATCGGGTAATTTAGAAATCTCGGCACGTGCGCGGGCTTCGGCATAATCCAAAAGAGACGAAAGTGCGGACTGAACCGTTTTAATTCCAAAGTTTTGAAAGGTCTCTTTAACGCGGCGTACGCCCGTCGCGTTGGTTGCGATCTGGGCCTTAAGATCCCCCTCCCGCTGATGTGGGGTGCGTGAATTTAACAAAACGATATCAAGTACATCTTTTACTAGATCGCCTTCATTCAATAATTTTACCGGAGGAACCCGTAATCCTTCCTGAAAGATGGATGTACAATCTGCACTTTCACTTCCTGCAACCTTTCCTCCAATATCAGAGTGATGAGCTAAGTTAGCTACAAATCCGACTACCTGATTTTCAACAAAAACCGGGTTCATTAGGGTTAGGTCCGGCAAATGTGAACCCCCACCCACGTATGGGTCGTTTGTTAAGAATGCGTCGCCGGGTTTTAAACTTTCTATCGGATGTCGCTCCGTAATATTCTTCACCATACCAAGTAACGACGACAAATGAAGGGGAGCAATAGCGGAGAGTGCCACCATATTTCCCGACGTATCAAATATCGCTACGGAACAGTCTCGGCGCTCCTTTATATTTGGCGAATAAGACGTCTTAACAAGCGTTGCCATCATCTCGTCAGCGGTAGCGGCAAAGCGATGACTAATGACTTCAGTTGTAATCTGATCTATTGTCGTTTTTGTCATATCTCTCCACCTATTTGCTTGTTCTGTTTTCTAACAATTTGGTTACACTACTTATATCAGGAAGGGTATCAAGTTTGGTGACGGCTTCAATAATTTGCCCGACATCAATACTTGATGCGCTTGACTCGCATAGACGCTTAAATTTATTCTCGAGTTCAGAGACCGTCATAGGGTCTTCCGGGCTGCCAGGCCGATAGCGCAGTTCACGCTCAAGTTGGCGACCATCTTTGGTTATAATAGTTAGGTGTATATGATCGCGAAGTGGCGGGCCCTCTGCGTCTATTTTCGGATCTATGTCAGCATGAATTCGTTTGCTAAACGCAAGTACACTTGGATCAGCTATTCGATCAGCCGTGTATTGTTTAACGAACGCATCACCATCAATAGCCGTAATGGCAAGTCCGTAGCTCAAATTCATCTGTGCTTCTGTTACGCTTTCGCCTTTATAATCCCAGACCGTGTGGCGATAGGTAAAAGTACTACACTTGACGTCTATACGTTCAATTTCTGAGCTAGCTAACTTTTCCGCAGCCATCATTTCACGAAGCGCCTTAATGGGACCTTGAATACAAGAGACCGTAGGATTTGGTTTGAACCCAATAGCTAGTGTTTCCCAGTTTTGCCCTAATCCTTGCGTGAGTAATGCAGGATCGCAGTTATCAGTAAAACTACTTAAAAAACCACCATATGGGGCCTCAATAGCGTTGGGAATCCCAGTGAATCCCCGCTCCGCTAATAGAGCCGCATAAACTCCGCTTTGCGCAGCTTTCCCGCCGTGGAAGCGTTTAGCCATGGCCCCCTCCTGCGCCGCCATCAAACCAGCGGCTTGGGAGGCTGCCAAAGCAATAGCGTGTCGTGTTTGGTCCTTTGATAAACTCAATATACGCGCGGCTGTGGCTCCGGCGGCCATAGCTCCGGCATTTCCTTGAGGATGCCATCCGCGGTGGAACAAACTATGAGTTGAGGCCATTCCTATCCGCAAACCGACCTCGAATCCAGCAACGAGTGCCGATAAAAATTCATGGCCGCTTACAGGGCCGCGTGTTTCGGCAAGAGCTATCGCGACGGGAACGCTGAGTGTGCTGACGTGCAACATTCCCGCTGTATGTAAGTCGTCCAGTTCGAATCCATGGCCTCCTGTCCCATTGACAAGAGCAGCTAAGGCGGGACTAGTTCGCAAGGAGCTGTTCCAAATCAAAGCATTTGAATTGGCTTCTTCGGCTATGACCATATCTGTGATCATACGTGTCCAAGGCAAAGTGTTACCAAAAATTGTACAGCCCAAAGCATCAAGCACGCAGAGTTTAGTGTGTGCAACCACTTCGCTCGGTAATAAATTAAACTTTAAACTAGCAGCGAAGGCTCCAAGCTCAGCTGTAGCAGCAGGTACGTTCTTTAAGTCTTCACGTTTCATCGATGTTATCGCCCGTAAAATAAAGTTGGTTATTTAATTCTTGGAAAACAACAGGGGGCCTCTTTCTCGATTCTACTTCAATTTAGATAGGGTCTATTCTCCTAAATGATAGATTCTGTCTGCAACTTCTTTTGAAATATATTCAAACTCAACATCACGGCGTATAAGGTCTTTATCCCGTTCATTTGGGTTTCCGCAACCACCACCTGATGCTGAATGGCATACAATTAGGTCACCCGGTAAAATTTCAACCTCATTGTCTGAGGTCCCCAGGGAAATCAACTCACCTTCTCGCTGGATACTATAGTTATGGGTCACACCATCGTATCCGCCAAGTATACCATATGGTGCGACCTCAACTCCTTCTCCAGCAGCATTTAGAACAGCCGGTGTCTCGCCTATGTAACGTAACGCATAAGTGCCGCCTAATCCTCCTCGTGATTTCCCAGGCCCACCAGAATCGGTTCTAAGCTCGTATTGCTCGACTTGTAATGGAAAACTCGCTTCCGTGCGCTCAACACTTGGCGATGGTGTGCCGCCAGGGTTATGGATAACGCCTAGATTAGACCAGCCGTCTTCATTTTTGTTAGCACCAGCCCCTCCTCGATTGGAAAAGTAATGCCAGATGTAAGGATTTCCATTTCGGTCCTCTTTACCCGCTATTACAAATCGAAAACGTCTCGCAAAACCGGCCATCACATGCTCTGATGCTGGTTCTTCCATAGCACGCAAGACGCTTTCAATGATTACGCTACCTGATAACGTAGTGCACCCGGTCACCGGTGCTGGCATGACCGAATCAACAATGCTACCTTTCCGAGTAATTACATTTATCACTCTTGAGCTACCTTGGTTCTGGGTTTGTTGATCATCGCTTAAATACATAAAAGCGACGTTTACAGACGCGACAGTATTAGCGATCGGGCTATTGATGAATGAACGAACTTGATCAGGACAATCGGTGAAGTCGACCGTAACCTGGTCATCCCCTAATTGTACCTTACAGGAGATAGGTATCCGGGTATTACCGCATCCATCATGGTCTAGATAGCTAACCCCGTGATATGTACCGGACTTCCAACGTGCTAGTTGATCTCGCATTGCTGTTTCTCCGGCATCAAGAATACCCTTAGCGCATTTGGCGAGTTCATCTTCACCATATCGTTGAAGCAAATCTTGTAGGCGTTTAGCTCCGATCCGTACTGCAGCTAATTGCGCTAAAATATCACCACGAGTATCATCCGGCTTACGGGTATTTTCACATATCATACGTAATACGTCTTCGCGTTGTTGACCTTTTTCAACAAAGGCGATTGGTGGTATCCGAAGCCCCTCATGCCAAATTTCTCGAGCACCTGGACTATAACCGCCAGCCGACATTCCCCCAATATCACCTTGATGAGCCCGTAAAGCGACCCAAAAACAAATTTGGTTTGAAAACCAAACCGGCATTGCCAATGTAACATCGGGTAAGTGGCTGCCCCCATAGTAAGGGTCGTTTGCCATTAGTACGTCGCCATCGTGAAGATTTCCTGAAAACGCAGACTGCATAGCTTCAACGGCGAACGGCATGGCACCCATATGAATAGGAACTCTCTCAGCTTGCGCTAGTACACGAGCTTCGGCGTCTAATATAACTGCCGAAAAATCGCGTGACTGGTTAAGTAAAGGAGAGAAGCAGGTGCGGCTCATAGTATCCACAACTTCTTCCGTAACCGCTAATAATTTATGGCGTACAACGGCTAAAGTTAGAGGATTGAGTTGTTCCATTAGCTGCTCCATGTTTTACGTGCGCCAGGGTTGTCACTTTAAAGATTTGAATAGAGGTGCAAACTGCCATAGGCGTCTACCTCAGCAACCCCGTCGGGGCTGATTAAAACAGAGGTGGTTGGTGAGTCAATTACCGCAGGCCCTTGTACCCGCATACCATGAGAAAGTTCTTCAAACCAATAAACACGTGCTGATAACCATTCTGATATAAAAATATTGCGTTCGCCTTTTTGCGCCTTGCCTGGGTCTAGATCTCCAATTTCATGCTTGGGTAGCGCAAGTCTAGGCAATGTCCCAAATATAGTTAAATTACACGTGTCAATGAACCCAGGTTCTGTGTCGTGAATGTGTTGAAATAAATTTTTATATGTTGTTTCGAATTCGGCGGTGAGCCAATTGAGTTCATCGCATTCAAAGTCACTTGGATATGCCCGCACGTTAACAGTGTAGACCTGACGCGCATAACGACAATCCAGGCTGTGAACCAGCTTCATATTCTCTGAATCAAAGCCTTGTGCTTCCAGATTGTTTTTGGCTTCCGCTTCAAGTTCTGTAAATACACTGCGCAATTCATTTGCGTCTAGATCACTAATTGGCCGACCTACACTGCGGTGATAATCACGTCGCACATCTGTCGATAAAAAGCCAATTGCAGATAATACGGATGCCTCGCGAGGAATTATTGCGCGAGGTATAGATAGCTCATTAATTACGGCTTCCGCATGAAGACCACTTGCTCCGCCAAAAGCGAATAAGCTGAAATCCCGTGGGTCTAGACCGCGTCGTACAGTCGCAGCCCTAATTCCTTCAGCGATACGGGAGGATGCTAATGCGTTAATGGCAATAGCAGCCAATTCGGGGGCAAGATTTAAGGGTTTTGATATTCTTTCTTGAATTGCATTTTGCGCGTCCTCAATCGACAAGGAAAGCTCCCCACCAAGAAACGTTTCAGTGGAAATGTATCCGAGAATCAAATTAGCATCAGTAAGAGTTGGCTCTAATCCACCCTTTCCGTAACACGCTGGACCGGGGTCCGCTCCAGCACTGCTGGGGCCTAGGTCTAGAATACCTCCGCGGTCAAGATGCGCAATGCTTCCTCCACCGGCTCCAAGCGCTGATATGTCAAGGGTAGGAACTGCAATCTTAACGTCCTCAAATTCGGTAGTATGGCGTTCAAGGGGCACACTGCCCTTAATCAAACATATATCCGTACTTGTGCCGCCCATGTCGTAGGAAACTGCAAGAGGAATTTCCGACATTGCAGAGAACATTCCCGCCGCCATGGCTCCACCAGCAGGGCCACTATTGATTGACCCACCTGCTAATTGCCCTGCTTCAAGAATAGGAAGCACTCCACCCGTAGACTGCATTACAAGCAATGGTATATTAAGCCCCGATTTTTCTAATCGGCGTTCAAGTTTAGAGAGATAGCCTTGAAGTCCTGGACCAACATACGCATTAACCGTGGCAGTACTAGCGCGGTCATACTCGCCTTCTCGCGATAAAACTTCATGTGACAAAGATACGAATACTTTCCAGCCGAGCTCTTTGACAAGTTTGCGAACCTCTATTTCGTGTGACGGGTTGCGGTGCGAGTGCAGGAAACACACGACTAGGCCTTCAACGTTATGCTGGCGGAGTTCTTTAAGAGCGGTTTCGAGCTCGGCTAGATTAAGCGACTCTTTAATAAGTCCACTCCAACCAACCCGTTCTTTGATAGTGTGTCGCATTGGTCGAGGGATTAAAGGCTGAGGGAACGGCGTCCGTAGATTGTACCGGTTTGCCTTTGTACCTTCTCTCAATTCTAAAATATCTCTAAAACCTTCTGTAGAAATCATGGCTAGTTTTGCACCTTTTCGTTCCACTAGGAGATTAGTGGCAACAGTTGTACCATGGATCAGCAAGGTGGTTTTTTTAAGTAATGAAGATAATGATTGTGTGGATTTCTTCGCGAGTAACTCTAGCCCTGTCATTACTCCCAACGACGGGTCTTCAGGGGTGGAAAGTGTTTTGGCAGTACAAATCAAACCAGATTCATCAATGGAAACTAGATCCGTGAATGTACCGCCAATATCTATCCCAATACGCAAATGCTCTATGTCCATGCTGCTAAAAAGGAGAATTTAAAAAAATTGTGTAATCCTGATTTGTACTTTGATCAATCTGAATGCTAGGCTAGCCATAATATTTTGCAAGTGTCCAAAATAGGATGTCGGGTAACGTCAACATGTATCGTAGCGAATTTTATCAAACGCTTCTAGTAACCCAAGATAAATTTAATAAACGCGTGGCAGCTGAAACCGCTCGAGTTGGTATGCTTGAAAAATGGAAGGGGGACCTAAGTTTAACAGGATCAAATTCTGCGCGACCTTCTTATTTGCGACAGGATGTGATTGATGCGATGAGTAAAGGAGCAACTGATAAGACTTCAATTGGCGTTTGGAATGAACGTATACGCTCCTTGATAAAAGATCACTATGGGGGGCATTATGATTGTATCATTACGAATTGCTGCGAATCTGCAATTTTGCTCGCACTCGACGTTTTAGCTGCTCCTTCTCATTTTGGTCGGGGTCAGGCTCCTAGATCTCGTTATCTAGCATTATTCGAATCAAATGCCGAACATCATCTCGGTTATGGTCGGCCATGGCCACCAAAATATAAAGACATCTTCGCAGACCGAACCAGTACTGCCGGAGAGCTTGGCATAATGGGTCGCCGTCTTGAAAATCTTGATGTTCTAATTGTTAAAGCCGTGGGGGCAAATTACGATGTACATGGTATAAAAAGTTTTGTGACGCCCCTACTCACACATATAGACCCTGTACAAACTGGCGCTCGTTTGCGTAAAGTGGCAGAAAGACATGCTGATACCATCTCCGCAATTGTGGGTCTAGGATATGAGACTCATGGTTATGGTTATGGTCTAAAATCAGATCAGGAGACCTCCGATCTTAAGAAAATTATGGGAGACCTCGCCGCAGAACTAGACATCCCTTACATCGTTGATAATGCGCGTGGGATACCCTTTCTTGGACCACACCCGGATAAATGTAAAGCTGCAGTCACGACCTTTAGTATGGATAAAGTTGCTGGTGCAACGACAAGTGGACTTGCTATTGGACCTGACTGCGAAATGGTTTCGTTACGCAGGGCTATCGGTGTTCATTCTGAGCGGTTTGGCACTACCCCCACCGTTGGTAAAGGAAGTTGGATTCATTTTGATCCTGGTCGAGAAGCCGTTGTCGCCCAATACGCCGCCCTAAAATGGCTCACGGAGAATGGTGATTTAGTGCGATCCACCGTACAAAGGTTGTTTGAAATCGTAAAAGAAGAATTCGAAGAGTTAAATGAAAATTGGGGAAATCAAATTCTCATTGAGAAAAACGATAGTGAGGGTGGAGTGGAGATTTGTTATTCACGCACTTGGGAGCATGAGGCAGAAGGTCAGATGGGAATCCCCATCTTCTGCATTGAAGACAAGGCCGCCGGCGTAAATTTATTATCAAACGGGCTTGGAATATTAGGGCTCCAGCCTCCATCATGTGACGAGGGGATAATTACAATTACGCCAGGTAGAGGCATGCTTAATGCAGACGGTTATTTGATAGAGGAACGAGCCCGGGTGGCAGTTCGAGGACTTGCTACCGTAATGACTATTCTTGGAGATATGGTTAAAGCTTAAAAACGTTATGTTTTCTAAAGGGCCTTTGGAGCAGATATTTTGGGAATATCGTCCAAAAGACCATAAAGTATTACACCTTTATAGTTAGAATACGAACAGATTGGCGATGGCTATTTTTTGCAAAAGTTAAAGACTAGAAGCTAAAAAACGTTTGGCTCAATAAATTATTGTTTTTTCGTTAAAGGCCTAACTGTGTTGTCTCTTTTCGTCCTGCCAATGCGTTATTTTCTAACAATATCCTCTTTTATCTAAATTCTATTTAGGCTCCGGCGGATAACAGCGCCGTCAACTCCCGTACGTCTGCGAGCTCTTCCAAGCGTTCAAGCATCTTGATGACTCTGTCGGCCTTGTCACCGGGCAAGCCACCATATTCGGCGCACAGACGGAACTTTTCAGCTACTTCGTTCTCGTTCATGGGGTTCACCTTGCTGCCCTTACTGTAGTCGACCCGCCCGCTGAGTTTGCGTCCGTCCTTCATCTCGAGCTCGACGAACGCAGTGAGTAATGCGTAGTTTCCGCGCCGAGCCTCGTCTTCAGTGTAGGGCGTGTACTCGATGCGGCCGATCAGGTCCTGCACATCGGACCGACCGACAAAGGCATCATCTATGTGCTTAAGGCCGAGGGCCCGTTCCAAGAGTATTGTGGCAAGGCAGAATTCAAGACTGAACTTAGCCTCCAATGCCAGCTGTGGATGATGGTAAGACAAGTGCTTGAAGGTGCCGTCACGCGTTCTAACACGGATCCTGGAAACGTCATCTGGCCCCACGTCGTGCTCTTGGACTAGGTCTAGTAACTGGGTTAGGGCGGGGTGGCCAAGACTACAGGTGGGGTAGGGCTTGAGCCAGATGCCGCGGTCAAGAAAGCACCATGGGTTTCCTAGATTGTGGATCACTTTTTGATGGTATCCACCACCCTCGAGTTGAAAGTATCCACCCTCGTCTTCAAGAACCGTTTCGGCAGCCGTAAAATCCAGGGCTGTCAGGTCGGCAGCTAGCACGGCGCATTCAGCGGAGCGCCCGCTTTTCCAAGGTTTGGCCATGGTGCCAACCTGAACCGTCAGCCCACTCGTCTGATCACAGGCGATTCCCAGCGTCCGTCGGATGGCTCCCTCGTCCATCCTCCGCAGGTTGGCCACCCCCATCGCGGCTCCGACCAGAGCACAAGTGCCGGTGGCGTGAAAGGCGTTGTCATTGTCGGCGAAGTCTGTGGCGTCGAACACCTTACAGGCCACCTCAATACCCACCAGGCAGGCAGTGAGCAGCTCGTTTCCCGACCGAGACTCCGCCTCGCCGGCGGCAAGCACTGCCGCCAGGGCCGGTGCTGTGGCATGGACACCCATTCTCCCGCGGCTTCGCGCCCGTGGACCGTCCGGAACCGACTGCCAGGTATCGTCGAAGTCGTCGGCGTGCATGGCGATGCCGTTGAGCAGGGCCGCGAATCGGGGCGGGAGACGAAGGTTGGTACCGATAGCGCGCGATGGTCCTTCGCCACAGCCCAGTTGTTTGAGATAGCGTCTAAAGACATCGCTTACTGGCGCTACCGACCCCGAAAGTCCGGTGCCCAAACTGTCGAGTATGGACTTTTTGCATAAGCGTTGCGCTTCGGGTGGAATATCCTCGATGCGCGTTGATGCCGCAAAGGTCGCGACTTCGGCAGTCAGGGCGGGAAACCTCGGCTTCGGATCTTCAGGCGTCATGGCTACCTCCAGTTCATTATTGGGCAGTGAAATAACGGGTCAAGTCGCACATGTCCTAAATGGTCTCCAATCGGTGCATCAATTTGATAACTCCTTCGACCCTGGCACGGGGTAAATCGGCGAATACGTTTGACGGGATTCTGCGCCATTATCCTAGCCTTCGCCGTTGGGTTGGGATGTTGCGGTTGAACTGCGCCGGTGGCGCTCATTCTTGGTTGACAGCCGGTCGACTTCCAGGGTCTCTGAGTCAATAACCACCCCATACTCATTTAGGGCGTGTGCGTGGGTCATCTTTTCCTGTCTTACGTCTTCGAGAACCTTATCTGGATCTCGTTTGAACGGGTCTCCATATCCCCCAGACCCCGGCATCTCGCCTCGGAAAACCTCTCCCTGTTGCAGAGTACGAAGAAATTTGGAAGGTAGAATTTCAGCTTTAGGTCCCGGGTTTAAAATACACTTGCCAAAGGCCCCGCCTTTGCCCCCGAATAATCCCCAGGGGCGGTAGCGTTGACGATCTGAGCGTACTTGAACCGTTGCCTCGTCGGCTAGCACTCGGTATTGGCGAACGACACCCAGCGCCCCGCGATGCTGCCCCGGGCCGCCCGTATCGGGGAGAAAGCCGTAGTTCTCGATGAGGACAGGGTTCTCTGCTTCGATGATTTCGATTGGTACGTTGGCCGGGTTGCCGAGACAAAACGGACCGGCATCCTGCCCGTCTTGCTTGGGACCCCCGCCAAGTCCGGTCATGTTGTGGAATTCAAGATAGAGGAAAGGCGCATTCATTTGGTCATAACCGGCAAATACAATGCCGAACTCCGAACCTCCGGGACAAGCGGGAACTTTTCCAGGCATTAGTTTAGCGAGAGCCCCGAGGATGAGCGTGCGACAGCGATACCCGGCCTGACCTCGAGCGCCGACGGGGGCGGGGAAACGTGGATTGACGAAACACCCCTCGGGTGCAATTACGCGGATTGGGCGGTAGAACCCTGCGTTGCTGGGGATTGCCATATCGAGAGAAGAGCGGATGGCGGCCAGTGCGCATGAAGCAGTAAACCAGTAATTGGGGTTCAAAGCTCCTGAGGTCTGGGTAGAGGTGCCCGTAAAGTCAACTTCAATCTCATCGCCCGCGACGGTGAGCCGGACATGAAATTTGACCGGCCCGCTGCCCGCTCCATCGTCGTCGTTCCAGTCGGTAAATTCGACTGAACCATCGGGCAGTTCCATTATTGCGGCGCGGGTCAGCCGTTCAGCATAATCGATCAGGTCGGTTGTGTAAGCCATAAATTCTTGGACGTCATAAGCTTTGAGCTGCTTTAGTAAATCGCGCTCGCCCATTCCCAGCGCCGCGATCTGGGACTGCAGATCGGCCAGGACCTTGTCCGGGACCCGCACATTGGTCTCGATGATCCGCATCAGGGTGACGTTGGTATGGCCACGATCGACGATCTTCGTTGGTGGAATGCGCAGCCCTTCTTGGAATATCTCGGTGCTGTCGGGCGCGTTGCCACCCGGAACGCGACCTCCCATGTCGGTGTGGTGCATTATGACGCTGAGGAAGGCGACCCGTTCCCCATCCTTGAAGACGGGCTTGAACATGAAGATGTCGTTGAGGTGGCTAGCCCCCGAATA
>PBLS01000049.1 GCA_002721825.1 Magnetovibrio sp. | reverse complement strand
TGGATGGGCCGAGCAGATCAGACTACTAAAGTCAAAGGCATGTTCGTCCATCCTTCTCAAGTAGCAGAAATCATCAAGCGTCATAACGAAATACATAAAGCCCGCCTGGTGGTTAACCAACGTAACGGCAGCGATTTTATGACACTTGCTTGTGAGCTGAATATTTCTGATATAACTAGCCTAACTAACTTAACTGAGAAAATACTTACGACAATTCAGGCAGTTTGCAAACTTAAAGGCGAAGTGGAATATCTCGAACTGGGAAGTCTGCCAAACGATGGAAAGGTTATCGAAGATATCCGAAAATACGAATAAATAGCTACTACGAAATTTAATAGCTAGCATCTCCAAAATTTTTGCCCATAGTTCTCGTAAGATAGATTGCCCATGAATTAATTATCATTTCGAGCATATGGTAAAGACATACTTTCTCAGCTAAATTATCTTTAATTAATTTTAATATCCGAGCGCCGATGTTTTCTCTCTGATGGTGTCTTGGGGGCACGACCAGTCTGACGCTCACATGGGTTAGGGTTATCTCGCGATTAATCGGGATGATATATCAAATATGAGTATCCAATTTTCCGGTACTAACCTAGCTTGCTTCAGAGGCGGACGATCCGTATTTTCCAAATTATCCTTCAACCTAGAAGCTGGTTCGGCACTTTTACTCACAGGATCGAATGGTAGCGGAAAGTCCTCACTCCTTAGAATAATGGCAGGTTTTCTAACCCCAACTACTGGTAGCATTAAATGGCACGATGGACTGATTTATGATGACCCCGAAGCTCATTATCAACGGCTTCACTTCGTCAGCCACCATGACCCAATAAAGCCTGTCCTCACTGTAAGAGAAAACATTGAGTTCTGGGCAAACCTGCGCGGTACCGCCGACAATCTACATCATGCGCTTAAAGCCTTCGACGTGACTAAACTTTCAAATATCCCAGGGCGCTTCTTATCGGCCGGCCAAAAACGTCGCGTGAATCTCACGCGACTCATCGCCTCACCTGCGAAACTCTGGCTCTTAGACGAGCCAACGATAATGCTCGATAGTTCTACAGTAAAACGCTTTGAAGAGTTAGTAGAGCAACACCGTGAAAACGGGGGGATGATTGTCGTTTCTTCTCATACAGTACTAGGTCTTAATGGCCCTGAAATCCTTAAACTTGATGATTTTCGCTCCGAAGAGAACTTAGATGAACCGATTTATTAATATTATCCGTCACGAATTAAAGCTAATACTCCGCCAAGGAATGGATTGCATAATGATTGTTATGTTCTTCATTATAGTAATAACACTTTTCCCTTTTGGCGTTGGGTCTGAGCCGAAAATGCTCGCGAAAATTAGTGCAGGTGTTATCTGGGTTGCTGCACTATTAGCCTCGACACTATCATTAGACCGGATATACCATCCGGATTTTGAAGACGGCAGCTTGGAGCTTTTATGTATCCAACCTCTCGCGATCGAACTTATTGTTACCGCTAAGGTAACAACACATTGGTTAAGTACCGGCTTACCTCTAATCCTAGCTGCACCTTGCCTCGTCCTTTTACTAGATATGGATAAAGATGGCTTCCTTGTTCTAATACTAAGCCTCTTTATAGGTACACCAACACTAAGCCTCATAGGCTCCATTGGAGCAGCACTTACTTTAGGCGCACGACGGAGTGGGGTGTTATTGTCTCTTTTAATTTTACCTCTTTATATCCCAATCTTGATATTTGGTATTAGTGCTATAGATGCAGCAATATTTGACTTAACATGGCGCGCGCCAATTCTTATGCAGAGTGGTCTTTTAATTGGCACTTTACCACTATCGCTTTGAGCATCATCAGCTGCTTTACGTCAGGTACTAAATAGTTAATTTACAGACTCCATTTAAATTAGATCAAATCATTGAATTTCCAATTTTTTCAAAAACTCTTTAGAACGATTATGGAATTTCAAGGCAGAAACCTGTAAAACGCCGAGATAATGTTACATCGCTTTGCCAATCCGACTCGCTTCTTAAGATTTGCCGATAGAATCCAACCGTGGGCAGCTCGTTTTACAGTGATATTTGTGATTGCTGGCTTATATTTTGCGCTACTCAATTCTCCATCGGATTACCAGCAAGGCGAAACCGTGCGAATCATGTATGTTCATGTACCGTCTGCGTGGATGGCCATATTTTGCTACACATTACTCGCTATATCATCCGGTGTGGCTCTAATATGGAAGCATGCTATCGCTGATTTAATTGCCCGTTCTACCGCTCCTATAGGAGCTGGATTCACCTTTCTTGCACTGATTACTGGTTCCCTCTGGGGAAAGCCTATGTGGGGCGTATGGTGGGTCTGGGACGCACGCTTAACTTCGGTATTAGTCCTGTTTTTCCTTTATCTTGGCTATTTAGCTCTCCAGGAAGCCTTTGATGATAGAGAGCGTGGAATCCGTGCATCTGCCATTCTAGCATTAGTCGGCTTGATTAATGTACCTATCATTAAATTTTCGGTCGATTGGTGGAACACATTACACCAACCAGCGAGCGTCATAAAAATTAGCGGTCCAGCAATTCACAGCAGTATGCTTATCCCGTTACTTTTGATGGCATTAGCTTTCAAGGGATATTACGTCTGGCTTTTGCTCATTCGCATTCGAGGTGAAATTAATTTCATGAAAGTTCGCGCCTTACAACTTCGTCAAGTACATGATGATGAAAGCGCTTTCAGAGGCCAGGACCAAACTATGAATAATGGAGTTGGCTGATATGGAAACAGCCGCAAATTTTTTCAATATGGGTGGGTACGCTGTCTTTGTATGGTCATCCTACGGTATCGCAGCCGTTACTCTTATTGGCTTATTTTGTCATGGATTAAGGTTCCTGCAATCCTCAACAGCCAAACTAAATGCTAAAAGGGCTACCCGACACCGCAATCCGGATTCAAACAACTTGGAACCAGATAATGAAGCGTAAACACAAACGCCTAACATTTATTTTTATGGCATTCGCCCTTTTCAGCATCGCTACCAGCCTGATATTAGCTGCACTCGAAGACAACATTATTTTCTTCTACAGTCCAACCGATCTTATACATAAAGATCCAGGCCCCGAGCAGCGTTTGCGGCTTGGCGGCTTGGTTGCAGAGAAAAGTTTAAGAAGAATCGGTAACGCAGTGATTACGTTCAAAGTCACGGATAACACAAAGACAATTAATGTCCGTTACAAGGGTATTCTGCCGGATCTATTTCGCGAAGGGCAAGGTGTTGTCACCCAGGGCTACTATATATCTGGCATATTTGAAGCCAACGAAGTACTTGCCAAACACGACGAAAACTACATGCCAGCTGAAGTTGCCAACGCTATAAAAAAATCCGGCCAGTGGCAAGATAACCGCACAGCCAAAAAAGGGAGAACCGAATGATAGCTGAGCTTGGGCACTTTACGCTTATTCTGGCTCTCAGTGTTGCTTTGATACAAGCGTTTTTTCCATTATTAGGCGCGCAAAAAGGTAACAATGTGTGGATTTCCTTAGCGCCACCTGCAGCTATTTTTCAGTTTTTACTTGTGTCCATTTCTTTTGCCTGTCTAACACAGCTTTACATAACTTCTGATTTCAGTGTCGTAAATGTAGCTAAAAACTCGAATACCGCTATACCCATGATATACAAAGTATCTGGTGTGTGGGGGAACCACGAAGGATCTCTCCTCCTTTGGGTGCTAATCCTATCTATATTTGGCAGTGCTGTTGCATATTTTGGGAACAATCTTCCACCGGATTTTCGTGCTCGGGTATTGTCCGTTCAGTCCATGATCGCTATCGGTTTTTACACATTTATACTATTCACTTCTAATCCGTTTGAACGAATCATCCCACCGCCAATAAATGGTCGTGATCTCAATCCATTATTACAAGATCCAGGGCTGGCTTTTCATCCCCCCATGCTTTATCTCGGATATGTAGGTTTCTCCATGGCCTTCTCTTTTGCTATTGCTGCCTTGATTGAAGGTCGCGTTGATGCAGCCTGGGCCCGATGGGTACGCCCTTGGACACTAGCGGCTTGGTTATTTCTAACTGGAGGCATCGCTCTTGGTTCATGGTGGGCTTATTACGAGCTGGGATGGGGAGGCTGGTGGTATTGGGATCCGGTAGAAAATGCGTCATTTATGCCCTGGCTGGCTGGAACAGCGCTATTACATTCTGCCACTGTTGTCGAAAAACGGGATTCACTAAAAGGGTGGACTGTATTACTAGCGATCATAACCTTCTCTCTGAGCTTACTCGGCACCTTCCTCGTTCGATCAGGTGTGCTAACTTCAGTGCACACTTTTGCAACTGACCCTACTCGCGGAGTATTTATTTTAGGCCTCCTTATTTTTGTTATCGGGGGCTCACTAGTTTTATTCGCTTGGCGGGGACCAAAATTAATTAATACTGGATTTTTCCAACCTATCTCCAGGGAAGGGGCTCTTCTTTTTAATAACCTTGGAATGATCACTGCAACTGCAGCGGTATTATTAGGGACTTTGTATCCCTTATTCCTCGATGCTACTGGTGGAGGAAAAATCTCTGTTGGTCCTCCTTTTTTCAATGCAGTGTTCATTCCTATTATGGTGCCGATAACTATTGCAATGGCAGTCGGGCCGTTCCTAAATTGGAAACGCGCAGATTTAATACCCGCTTTTAGCCGACT
This sequence comes from Magnetovibrio sp., assembly GCA_002721825.1. Lineage (GTDB taxonomy): Bacteria > Pseudomonadota > Alphaproteobacteria > Rhodospirillales > Casp-alpha2 > TMED8. The sequence continues at coordinate 10,483 of PBLS01000049.1, read as the reverse complement.
AAAATTTGCACTCACCCTTGCTTTAATTATGACTGCTCTCACTTGGGTTTGGCAAAAAAATGGTCCCATGGCAGCTACTCTAGGTATGGGCTTGGCTGTTTGGCTAGGAATCGGAACGCTATCTGAACTTGCGACAAAACTCCATCTATTCCGATCTCCTATTGGTGCTTGGTATAGAATCAAACGTCTCCCCCGCCACAAGTGGGGAATGTCTCTAGGACACCTCGGATTTGCCATAGCCATTGCAGGCATGGCTGGCGCTGGTGGTTGGACGAAGGAAAGCATCCAAGTCATGCAGCCGGGGGAAACCGTCACCGTAGCCGGCTACGACTTTAGATTCATTGGAGCAAATCACATACGTGGTCCAAACTATACCTCTGTTGCAGGGAAATTTATTATAACGCAAGAAGAAAAATTGATTACCACCCTCGTTGCGGAGAAGCGAACCTATTTGGTGACTGATACACTCACCACAGAAGCGGCCATACACACTATGCTCTCTGGAGACCTGTATGCCGTGATCGGTGATTCAGAAGGCAAGACGGGGGCTTTTGTGACTCGTCTATATTTTAATCCACTAGTCGTATGGATGTGGATTGGCACCTTGGTGATGGTCTTTGGTGCCTTAATCAGCTTGACGGACCAGCGATATAGAATTGGTGCACCTAAGCGAGGCCGAAAAGTTACAGTGATAACAGCACAATGAATAAGTCAGAGAGCTATGCCTGATCGCTTGATATACTATATCCCTTTAGCATTATTTTGCGTCTTGAGCATCTACCTCGGTATTGGGCTGACCTTAGATCCAAAAGCGCTACCGAGTATGTTAGACGGTAAACCTGTCCCCGCATTTAAGCTTCCTCCAGTTAAAAATCGTGACAATAGGGGGTTTTCCAATACAGATTTGATCGGAACAGTTTCACTGGTGAACATTTTTGGCTCCTGGTGCGCCGCCTGTCGGATAGAACACCCATTCTTGATGGAACTAGCAACCGAGAAAAAAATAATTATCCACGGTATCGATTGGCGAGAGGAAAACCCAAATGCGGGAGGCAACTGGCTGAAACGTTATGGCGACCCTTATAGTTTAGTCGGGGATGATCCATACTCAAAAGCAGCAATTGCATTTGGTGTAACTGGCGCTCCTGAGACCTTCCTTGTCGATAAAAAGGGAATCGTCCGCTACAAACATACAGGTCCACTTAACCGTAAAATATGGACTAATTTGCTGTCACCGATGATTGAAAAACTACAAATAAGAAAAGGCAGCTAGCATGCCCCGCATATTTTTCGTTATTGTTTCATCGATATCTATTGTTACCTCGGCATTAGCTGTCGACCCAAACGAAATTCTCAAAAATCCTGACTTAGAAGCGCGTGCGCGTGCAATTTCTAAAGGCCTCCGGTGCGTTGTATGCCAGAACCAATCAATAGACGATTCCGACGCTTCATTGGCACGCGATCTCAGAATACTAGTTCGAAAAAGATTAAGCGCCGGAGACACTAACAAACAAGTATTGGATTATGTAGTTTCTCGCTATGGCGACTTTGTTCTCTTAAAACCGCCGGTTAAATTGGAAACTCTAGTGCTATGGTTTAGCCCTTTTATAATTATCATCATCGGCTTAACAGCTGGGATCATTTTTTTTCGACGCCAGCGTTATAATCTAAAAAGCGCATCTCTATCTCCTGCGCTAAATAATCAAGAACGCGAGAAGCTCAACAATATGTTAGAAGACTGACCTATTATGACCGAACTTTGGTTAACTATCGTTATTCTGACTGTTCTCGTAGCAGGAGGCTTACTGGTCACAGTTATCAAGGGGCTACCTAAAGAAAAAATTAACCGCCTTGATTATGATATAACTATTTTCAAACATCAGCTAATCGAGCTTGAGTCGGATCTAGAACACGGTGTATTATTAGAATCAGAAGTTGACGCGGCGCGCGCCGAGATCGAACGTCGTCTGCTTCGCGTTTCTAATCAAACCTCAAAAAGAAGCGAAGCAAAACCTTTTAATAGCTATCGTAATCTCACGCTTATTTGTGCAGGTCTCGGCGTGCCATTTTTCGCAACCGGTCTATATCTTCACCTTGGTTCCCCAAATTATCCAGGTTTTCCATACAAAGAGCGGGATTTTCGCGCCGAACGCGAATATAAAAACCGCATCGAAGAAGACCGAAACATGTCTAAGCTGGTCAAAAGTTTAGTCGCACGCTTAGACACTGAGCCCAATGACCTTCGCGGATGGATATTACTGGGTCGAACACACTTAGCACTTGGACGTGAAGCCGAAGCCATAAGATCTCTCAGAAAGGGGCTTCAATTTTCAGGTAACAACCCAGCTATTGCCGTAGAATTAGCAGAAGCATTAGTCATATCCGCAGACAATGAAGTTAGAACAGAAGCTCGTAAACTATTTAAAAATGTTTTATCACAAGAGGCGCGAAACCCGCGCGCACGTTATTACCTAGCACTAGCCGATGCACAGGATGGGCGGCTAAAGGATGCACTCCAAGGCTGGATCGACTTGCTTACAGTATCTCCACCCTCCGCACCTTGGCGTCACACTGTGGATGAAAGTATAAAAAATACTGCAAAAAAGCTACGAATCGACCCTTCACTCGTAAAACCTTCATTATCCGCAAAACTACTAGGACCAGAGAAGATAACTGTCCCAGAATTTAGTAAGTATTCACAAAAACAATTTAACATGCCTGATCTGGATCAAACTGAAATAACGGCAGCCGGTAAATTATCCCCGAGCGAGCGCGGAGAAATAATCCAGAGCATGGTAAGAAGCCTAGCTGATCGCCTTCGCGACAACCCAGACGATTTAGACGGTTGGGAGCGTCTTGAACGCGCTTACCAGGTGCTTGGTGAAACTAAAAAAGCTAAAGAGGCCTTAGCCCATATCAGGCGCTTAAGTCGGTAGAAGAGATCGATGCCACATACTTCTATTCCTTCATTTATAAACTACATTTTAGATGAGTTAACGTTTATATTAGCTATTAAAGGGAAATATGTTAATGCGCCTAATTAAAACCATTGATGATATAAATGTTGCGAACCGCAAAGTTCTCGTCCGTTCCGACCTGAATGTGCCGATGCAAAATGGAAAAATTAGTGATACCGCGCGTATTTTGCGGTCAATTCCAACGATTAATGCCCTTGCCAGCAAGGGAGCAAGGGTAATAATAATTTCCCACCTCGGACGCCCAGGAGGGAAACGAACACCTGAGCTATCTTTAAAACCCGTGGCTGAAGCCCTTGAAATTATCATAAACCGGCGTGTTGTTTTTGGTAAAGACTGCATTGGTCCTGATGCACAGAAAGCCATTGATACCGCATTGACAGATGAAGTTGTATTGCTGGAAAACCTCCGCTTTTACAATGCTGAGGAAGATAATGACGAATCCTTTGCCGACCAGCTCGCGGCACTAGCTGATATCTATATAAATGATGCTTTCTCTTGCGCTCATCGTGCCCATGCATCAACCGAAGCCATATCCCGTCGCCTACCCAGCGCGGCCGGTATTTTAATGCAAGCAGAATTAGATGCTTTATCCAGTTCGCTCGAACTCCCGGCTCATCCGCTAGCTGCGATTGTTGGTGGAGCAAAGATATCGACAAAAATGGCCGTACTCGGATACCTAGTCGAACGGGTTGATCAATTAATAATAGGAGGCGGAATGGCGAATACCTTTTTATTCGCCGGCGGATACGATATCGGCAATTCACTTTGTGAAGTGAACATGGCTGATCAAGCCTGTAAAATATTAGAAAAAGCAATTTCCGAAAAATGTGAAGTGGTGCTTCCCTCCGATGCTATTGTTGCCAATGATTTTGTGAAAGGAGCAACCACTAAACATGTTTCCATAAATGCCATCCCAAAAACAAGTATGATCCTTGATATTGGCCCTGCAAGTATACATAACCTGAAACAACGACTCGCAGTTTGTAAAACGGTAGTCTGGAATGGACCACTTGGTGCCTTTGAGACTGAGCCTTTTGATCTCGGAACCAACGAGGTCGCCGCCGAAGTAGCTCTCCTAACTAAAGCTGGAAAATTACTGTCAGTGGCTGGTGGGGGAGACACCATTTCTGCACTTAAAAATGCTAGAGTGATTGACGACTTTTCCTATGTCTCAGCTGCCGGTGGCGCTTTTTTAGAGTGGCTGGAAGGACGCACTCTACCCGGGGTGGCCGCCTTACTGCAAAATCAATAGTAGAATTTTAATAACTATGAATTTTTTGGCCTCAGTGATTCGCCGCTTCCTTGTTCCGGCGAGTGTTTGCTATTAAGTTTTGATGAATTAATTCGGGCCATGATATCGTCAAGCATGGTTTGCAAATATTGTGATTGTGCCAGAAGTTTATTAGTTGCTTCAACGGCCTGGCGAGATGCCGTAATCGCCATCTCCTGAGCCAAGGCAGAGATGCTATCGATTGAAAACTTAATACCTTTCAGCACGCGCTCTACTTCGCCCATTGTCTGGCCTATATTAGCAAACCTTTCAAAGACTTCAGAATCATAACGCGCGCTCCCAGTTGAGGGAACGCTATCGTCTAATTGAATTATGTTTTTCATATCTTCTGATCTATCACTTTGAGGCGATAACTGAAGTCCAAACGAGTTAATCTGATCGCGGACGGCAGTAACTAAATTGCCTAAGGTCTCGATATTGGATGTTGTATCATTAAGCGAGCGGACCAAAATCTCCATTCTCTCGACGTCATGAGCAGCATCGGATACATATTCACTAAAATGGCTGAGCTGCTGACTAACTGACGATATGGGAGCTCCTTGAACGAAGGAAGAAGGTGTAGGTATTGACGATGGCTCTTTATTTTTTTCTAATGCAGCAACTAAATCCTGAGACTTATCCATAAACCGCGTTGGACCTTGTACATCGAGTTGAGCATTTCCCATCCCTTTGGCCTTCTCGAAACTAGCTTGTGTATGGTCATCCGTCCTTCGAGCTACCTGTTCTATACCAAGTTGTAGTTCCTGCAGTTCCTTACGGAGAACCTCTATTTCGGCAAGATCTTGTGCCCATTTGTTAAAAGCCCGTGCGATAATCCCCGACGCATCAGTATTGCCGCGTATAGGTATAACCGTATTACGCTCACCGTTAATCAGTCGTACTGCCGTATTGGCAAGTGCAGATAAGGGCCACGCGATGCTATTTAACAAAAGCATCCCAAAAAATAGAAGCCATAACAGTACCGCAATCCCTGCGCCACCGATCACATAACGGCTAAATATTTTATTCTTGTCTATACGATCTAGCGATTGTCTCCAACGTTTACCATTATTTACACGCAAAAATCCTAGACTTGGCTCGATGTAAGACATGATTTCCCCAAAATACCTATTGGTACTAGCATCCTCGTTACGTATTTTTCCAGTGTGACCATTTTTTAAGATTTTTTGGTTATACTGAACAATCCCATCACGAATTGTCACCACATGCTCACTTACCTCGCCGTTTCTCAACCCTATGCTTAAATTATCGAGAGCTGTTTCGATATTCGTTATCTCGTTAGAAAAGATTTCTATATTTACCGACGAATTATCGATAGCAAGTATGTTTTCGAGCTCCTCAATTGTTGCTAATTTCCGCTCCACACTCTGAATAAGAGCCTGGTCATCTCTGACTTCATGAAGCTGATTAATAACCAGTGAAAATTTTTGGTCTACATAAAAATAAACTGCACCAAGAAAAACAGCTGAAATTGCTACTAACGCCACGAACAAAATACCTCGTGTTGAAACTTCAGTCCGTCCTAAAAAAGAGTGATCGTCCATCCCATCTTCATTCAAATATAGAAATTGGTGCTCATTATCAGTTTTTTGCGCCATAATTTACTTTCAACCTGTCTTAAACGGCCCGCTTTTTTGTACTCGATCACAGAATGGCATGAATATCTGAGGCGTTACAAGTTCGCTACCTACCTTACCTTTACTTTTAAGGTTACCAAGGCCACATTTACAGTATGCCTAAAACTGTTAAACCTGGCCCATCTGTCCGTACCATTCCTGAAGGGGATGACCGGCCGCGTCTAACCTGTCTTGACTGCGGCTATATCGCATATGAAAATCCAAAAATTATTGTAGGTGCTGTTTGTGTCTGGCAACAAAAATTCCTTATGTGTCAGCGTGCTATAGAACCCCGCAAAGGTTTTTGGACTTTCCCTGCCGGTTATCTAGAAATTAATGAGACAATGGCTGATGGCGCCGCACGTGAGGCCAAAGAAGAAGCCACCGCACAGGTAAATATCGCAGGCCTACTAGGCATTTATGAAATACCGCGAATTAGCCAAATTTACTTCATCTACAAAGCAGATATGGAAGAACCAAGTTATGCCGCTGGGCCCGAAAGCTCTGAAGTTAGGTTGCTTGATTGGTCAGATATCCCATGGGACAAGCTAGCATTCCCGAGTGTCGCATGGGGCCTTAATCGATTCCGCGAAGGTGGGGAACCAGCTTTATATGAAGATCCTGGAAACTAAACTCTCAGTTTAATCATTTTTTATATTCCGTTAACCTTTGGGCCCTAAATTAATCCGCATGTCAGATGGATTAACAACTTTAAACAGCGAACATGCTGGTTTGGTTAAGCGATCAAATGGTTATGGGACGCCTGCGGCACGCGAGTTGCAAGCTCGTGCCTCGGTTGCGAACGAACGTCAATCCGATACAGAGCGACGCTCACTAAGACGCTTGAACCAGGTGCTTTCCAACGACCAAATACCTCGCAAGAATTTACCTCGTGGCTTCCACATCAATATCGAAGTGTAAGGATATTCGGCAGATATGCCGAAACACCTTAATTTAGTTTCGAGTACATTATTATGTATACTCATTGCCACCAAAAGTTTTGGAGGCGATCTAACTGTGGATATATTTGGCCTTCGAAATAATAATGGTGACGTACATATTGCACTTTATGATAATCCTGATGCCTTTCCCAGTAGCGATAAAATGCTACGTGAGGTACAGAAACCTATAATTAATAGACAAGTTAAACATCGGTTTGTTGATTTGAAGCCAGGTAATTACGCATTGGCCACCTATCACGACGAAAATGGGAATGATAGTTTTGACACTAATTTCCTTGGTCTGCCAATCGAAGGATATGCCTTTTCCAACGATGCAAAGGTGTTCTTGGGCCCTCCATCCTTTCTAGAGGCCCAGATTAATGTCACACCCTATAGTTCAAAAATCCAGATCAGAATGGGTTATTAGACCAAAATACTTAGCACTCTAAAAATTAATCAATCACCATTTCGTCTACTGATGTATCCTGACAGCCGACCTTATAGAAGATTTAGCCTTCAATCGGGGCAATGGGCATTAAAAACGGGTGAATTTTTTCAAATGCAGATGCAGCTTGCATGACTAACGAGTCCGAATAGCGCCGTCCCACAATCTGCAGACCAACCGGCAATCCGGCACGAGTGAAACCACATGGCACAACAGCGGCAGGCTGTCCTGTTAGGTTGAAGGGGTAACTGAAGGGCGTCCATTCAGCCCAACGTTTTCCAGGCCCAGGTTCTGGGTGCTCGAGGCCTACGTCAAAGGCTGGCACAGCCAAAGCAGGGGTTAACAATAAATCGTAGTTTTCATGAAACATATTCATAAATTGACCCAATTTTTCCCGATCATCTATAGCTTGACTGTAAACAGCGAGACTGTAGCGGGCACCAATTTCGGCAATCTCCAAAAGACCTGGATCCATCTCGGCCCAGGTTTCTTTTGGATAAGCAGCCAGCATTTTATGGCAGCCCCAATACCAGATCTTATTAAAACACTCGATAGGTTCATCAAAGCCCGGGTCTTCTTGATCTACTTGCGCTCCTAAGTCTTCAAATACTTTAACGCTTTTCTTAACAAGCGCCGCCACTTCCGGATCCACCTTGGCATATCCCAAATCCTCGCTATAAGCGATACGAAGGCCTGTTTTTAGGTCTGATAGGCCTCTGCGATAATCAAAATTATCTGGGGGCAAAGCAAACCAATCACGCATATCGGGTAAAGCCATCACGTTCATCATTAGTGCACCGTCTTCTACGGTTCGCGTAATTGGACCGACATGGCTTAATGTACCGAACGGGCTAGGCGGGTATACGGCAATCCTACTGGCGGTAGGCTTAAGACCAAATACGCCTGTAAAACCTGCAGGAATGCGGACAGAACCGCCGCCGTCTGTACCAATATGTAATGCTCCCATACCAAGCGCCGCTGCGACCGCAGCGCCACCACTGGAACCTCCCGGTGTCTTATTCGTATTCCAGGGGGTACGAGTAATACCGGTTAATGGGCTATCGGTAACACCTTTCCAACCAAATTCGGGCGTGGTGGTGCGCCCGATAAAAACCACCCCATTTTTGCGCAAATTTTTAACACATGGAGCATCTTCTGTTTCAGGAGCTAAATTAACTGTCGCTTTTGACCCGCGCCCCGTGACAGAGCCCTTTGTAATGAGAAGGTCCTTAATAGTTATTGGGACACCATCCAAAAGACCTGATGGTTCACCTGCCACCCACCGTTTTTCGGATTCACGAGCTTCTATAATTGCCGTTTCTTCATTAATCTTGACAAAAGCATTTACAAATTTGTTGACCGTCTGGATCCGCCCTAGTACGTCATTAGCAACCTCCACTGGCGATAAATTTTTTAATTTATAAAGTTCAACTAATTTTGCGGCAGAAAAATAAAAGGTTTCGGTTTCATCTAGGGCTGTCATGGCTTCTACCTCGATTGTTATTAGTAGTTGGTCGCATAGTCGATATAAACATAGCAATCCTTAACGCTCGACAAACAGTTTTTTTATCCCTTACGGCGAACACCTTAAAGCTGGTATGAAAAACGTATGACTAATTGGACTCAAAACCGACTCACTGAGCGCCTTGGATTACGCTATCCAATCATTCAAGCCCCTATGGCCAGCGCAGCTACTCCAGAAATGGCAGCAGCGGTTACACGTGCGGGCGCTATGGGTTCGCTCGGTGTCTCATTACAATCAACGGATGCAACCCGCGCCGACTGCGAATTCATTCGTCACAAAACGAACGGCACCTACAACATTAACTACTTTGTCCATAAGGAGGCTACTCTCGATCCGAACAGAGCTGAGATAACGCGCCAGTATTTAGCCGCCTACTACGAGGAATTAGATCTCGGGGAAGTGCCGGCTGCTGAAGTAATGTCGTCTCCTTTCAACGAAGAACATTTAGCCGCTATGCTAGAACTCAAGCCACCCGTAATGAGTTTTCATTTTGGGCTGCCACGGAAAGAATTATTTGATGCTGTCCGGAATGCTGGGATATTTACGATTTCATCTGCAACGACGATTGCAGAAGCTCAACACCTGGAAAACGCTGGGATCGACGCCATTATTGCTCAAGGGTTTGAAGCCGGAGGCCATCGTGGAACTTTTGCAGAGCCCTACGAGGATGGTTGGATCGGCACCATGGCACTCATACCTCAAATTGTCGACGCGGTTTCCGTTCCGGTAATTGCAGCTGGTGGCATTGCTGATGGTCGTGGTATCGCCGCTTCATTAGTTTTAGGCGCCAGCGCCGTACAACTAGGAACCGCCTTCCTACCATGCCCCGAATCGTCAATTCCCGAGGTTCATCGTGAAGCGTTGAGAAATAACCGAGGTCATCAAACGCGCCTGACTTCCGCCTTCTCGGGACGACCAGCTCGCGGCCTCGAAAATCGCTATATTCGCGAAATGGCCGGCAAGGAAGAGGCATTTCCAGACTTTCCTATCCTCAATACACTTACTGGACCGCTCCGCAAAGCAAGTGCGAATGCCGGAAGCGCTGACTTCGTCTCGCTTTGGGCAGGCCAAGCGGCAGGTCTTATAAAGAGTATTTCAGCAGGCGCACTAGTGGAGACACTAGCGGCAGAAACTGAAAGAGCGTTGAAAAGCCTCCGTGGTATCTAGTGCAGCCCCATCAACGAGCGTGCAAAGCCGCCGGCCTCAAAAGGTCTGAGGTCATCTATGGCTTCACCAACGCCAATTGCATGCACGGGAAGTCCGTAGCACTCAGCTAAGGCCACCACGACACCGCCCTTAGCCGAACCGTCTAGTTTCGTCAGCACCAAACCCGTCACATCAACTATTTCCTTGAAGGTCTGAACTTGGCTATGCGCATTTTGGCCTATTGTGGCATCCATCACCAACAGCACGCTGTGGGGCGCTGTTTCATCAACCTTACCAATTACCCGAACAACCTTTGCCAGTTCCGCCATCAAATCTTTGCGGCTCTGCAAACGGCCCGCCGTATCTATCAATAGAACATCACTTTCTGCAGCTTTCGCTTGTTCTAAAGCCGTATACGCTAAAGCAGCTGCATCGCCGCCGGGTGGACTCTTAATTACAGGGCATCCTGAGCGCTCCCCCCAAACCTCTAGCTGCTCAACAGCCGCGGCACGAAAAGTATCGCCAGCAGCAATTACTACCG
>PBLS01000048.1 GCA_002721825.1 Magnetovibrio sp. | reverse complement strand
GTCTTGGAACAAGCACACCCCGCAGCGTATGCCACGCCTGGAGAACACTAATATGATGGTCGGGGTTACGATTGTTATCGAACAATCTGCTAAACGGCTGGAGCAAAACTGCTAAGGCGAAACACATTGTCGATGTCGCGTAAAAAATACTCTGCCAACCAAAGTTATAATTAAGGTATGGAACTAAAATTCCCGCAATTATGCCACCAGCAGGCACAGCTGTCTGCTTAATTGAGAATATAACCGCCGCATACTTTGGGGGTGCATAACGAGCAAGAATATCGGAAGAAGCTGGAGTAGAACTTGCCCCACAAGTCCCAATGATAATCGCACCAGTAGCAAGAGCCCATACTTCACCGGTGACACCGATACCAAGACCGATGGCCATAGAAAATAGTGCGATTTGAGACATACGTATGGCACCAAATTTTCGTATAAACCCACCTACCATCAGCATCGATATTGATGCAAATAAATACATTAAACCAATATGATAGCCGGCCATTGCAACTGGTACATTCATTACCTTGGCCAACTCGGGAGCCGCGATGGCCACAACCAGAGCGGACATATAGGTTAAAGACTGCTGAGCAAACGTAACAAGAACAGCTAGGAAAAGTGTCATACAGGTGGCGCAGCAACTACGTAATTTTTCAAAACACCCACGCTGGACCATTCAATTTCTAGTTTATCACCCGGCACAAGAAACCGCTGTGGTTGACGACTTCCACCTGACCCTTCCGGGGAACCTGTTGAGATGATATCTCCTGGCACAAGATTAAGAAAACTAGATAAATAATTTATCAAAGTTGGAATATCAAAAATCATCTCGTCCGCTGTTGTACTTTGTACTTTCTCCCCATTTAGCCGTGTGGTTAATTGCATAGCTAAAGGGTTTGAAACTTCATCTGCTGTAACCATCCATGGCCCGCATGAACTTATACTAAAAAAATTTTTCCCCGCAGCTACGCTGTGCCTCTGCCATTCACGTACTGAACCGTCATTCATGATGGTATAACCTGCAATATGATCAAAAGCGTTTTCTGTAGGAATAAATCGACCGCCTTGACCAATAATCAAAACCAGTTCACCTTCGTAATCCATGGTATGGCACATGGGCGCAGAGGGTTGAATTAGTGGTTTGTTGTGTCCGACCATTGACCCTTCAAACTTGTTGAAAACCGAAATATGCTTTGGTGGTGGTATATCGCCATCAACTGGATGCCGCTTTGGATAATTCACACCAATGCATATTACTTTTTCTGCATCCCACAAAGGAGGGACATAGTCGAGTTCACCAAGAGCCAAACTTGGCTCGCGTTCATTGGCCCATACATCAAGCTCAGCAACTGCCTCGGCAGCTATAAGTGCGCGGATAGATGGATAACGCTTTGCCATAGCTCCCTCAACAGGAATAATTTTCCCCGATGCCTCTTTAACGACACCATATGTGATGCCACTTTCACCTCTATAACTGGCTAATTTCATGGGTTCACCTAAGACTTAACACAAAAATCATACAAATATTATATAGCTAATTCGATCCACTCTGTCTTTAATTATCACCATCTAAATATTGCTCTCTCAATTGACTGCGCTTTATAGTATCCGGATGAGTAGAAGAAACAAAAATAAAAAGTGTAGAGAGCTTTCAAATGCAGAAGGAACTGAAAACCCCATCTCATCTGCTGAGCTTTTCGACTTTTTATCAGATTTGTTTTTCCGGGGACAAAACATGACGTACGGGAAAGGCGAAGTTAGTATGTGCGGACACATGCTGCAAACTGCCGACTTAGCAGCCCAAGCGGGAGCTTCATCCTCTTTGATAATAGCTAGTTTGCTGCATGACATTGGTCATTTTGGCACGGATTATCCGATGCATTTTAATAGTGAATCCCATTCCCACATGCGATCCGCATCTCAAGACTGTCGCCACGAAGAAGCCGGCGCAACGTTACTTACTCCCTTTTTCGGCTCAGACGTAATCGAACCAATTCGTTTACATGTGGCTGCAAAACGTTACCTATGTGCCACCGAACCAGAATATAATGTTCAGCTTTCAAAGACGACACGCCATACCTTAGGCCTCCAAGGGGGTATGTTGACCGACATAGAGGTAGAAACATTTCTAGACCTACCTTATTCCAAGGAAGCGATTCAGCTGCGGCGTTGGGATGATTTCGCAATGGCCGCAAAAAAATCTGTCCCGGATCTGGAGTACTACATGGGCTTGTTGGAGGAAGCCTTGGTGTCGAACTTAAAAAGATAAATTAGGTGTGATAGCCTTCACGTATTTAACACTTTTACTTTCTTGATAAAATTTTAAGTACCCAGAGCATAGCCTCGTCGCCAAAGACATCCGTCACCATGATCAGGTCAAGAGCTGTCAATAGCGGTTGGAGCTTCTATGAATAGCACAAAATTTTCAAATTTAGGTACACACAATTTCATTCCCGAGGAAGTCGGATTCGAAAGTGAGGGATATGCTTTAAAAGGTTATTTGTTCAAACCGCCAGGGCCTGGACCCTTCCCTTGCGTCATCAATAACCACGGCAGCAATCTCCGTCCGAACAGTTCGATGGTTTCGAGGCCGGGATTAGCCGCATTACACATGGAATGGGGTTACGCGTTTTTCTTTCCGCATAGGCGCGGTTACGGACATTCCCGCGGCTTGCCCGTGACAAAGGCAATTCCGGCTACTTTGGGCAGTGATGACTATGACAAACAAATAGTTCGCCGCCTTGATTATGAACTCAACGACGTTATGACCGCCATATCCTGTATGCGTTCTAGAAGCGAAATTGATGATTTACGAATAGCCGTTAGCGGCAGTTCAAGAGGTGGCATTCTTAGCATATTAGCAGCAGCGAAAGATGAAACAATTTGTGCCGCTATAAATTTCTCTGGCGGCGCCCGGCAATGGGCAAGGCACTCTAGGCTGCGTGCAAAAATTCTTAAAGCCGCGTCTTCTATAAATCAACATATCTTTCTTGCACAGACAGAAAACGATTTTAACCGCGCCGCGACCCTAGAGCTTTCAGAAGAGCTCACGCGGCTCAAAAAGGACCATGTATGCCGTATTTATCCGCCCTGGGGATTCACTACCGATGAAGGACATATGTTTGAACTTAACGGTAGTGCTATCTGGGGACCAGATATTCGGCAATTTCTCCGACTTGCTCTGGAATAAAAGTGGTCAAGTGCCATAAAAAATTTGAAAAAATGATCACTCAACTGCAAGGGATTTAGATTCCCCTTCGAATAGACGATAAGCGATATTCTGTGGTACAGGCAAATTTAACGCCTCGAGTGGAGAAAGACCTAAATAAAGGAATCGCAAGACTCGACCCGTTTGACCGTGAGAGACGAGTAAAATGCGAGAATTAATCTCTTGCTCATCTAACCAATTGCCTACCCTCGTCGCCAAAGACGGATAATTTTCGCCACCACCGGGAATAATATAGTTCCAAGGGTCGCGTTGCCGCATTGCCCAGTCATTTGAGTGTTGGACAATGATTTCCTCGTCCGTCAACCCTTCCCAACTTCCAAAGCACCGTTCCTTAAGACGTTCATCGTAAATAAACTGCTCAAAATTTATGCCAGCAACATCACTAATAACGGCTGCTGTCTGCCGACAGCGAAATAAAGGGCTACAAAAAAGGTGAATGGTATCCCACTCTTTGATCTGCTGCTTAAGTTGCAATCCAACACTTTTGGCTTGGCGTATTCCTTCCAAAGTAAGGACGGACTCCAATTGTCCTTGGTGCCGACCAATACGATTCCACATGGTCTCGCCATGGCGAACGAGAAAAATTTCAGGCATGTTATTCATCACTCACCTCGTTTGGAGCCATTGCTTCAATGAGGGCTCTACTTCGTCCCATGAGCTAAAACCGATAGTTACAGCCTGGTATTGACCGTTATCAACAGCAATCAATGTGGGGAAACTGTTGATACCAGACCTTTGTGCAAACCAAAAATCAGCTCGAGTATCATCCATAGTATCTATATCTTCAAATTCAGCCAAAAAACTTTTTTCCTCAAACCCTTGGGTAGCAGCAACACGAGCTAGCTCTTTCACATCAGTGACATCGCAATTGTTCCGGTAGAAAGCCACTTGCAAAGCTCTCAACATAGACATCGTCTTATCAGGGTCCAAACGACGCGCGGCAACCACCGCACGACAAGCCGGTTCCGTATTATTCACGAACTCGCTACGTTGGAAAAAATCAAAATTAAAACTCTGTCCTGACGCTACCTCAACCTGTTCCCAATGATGCCGAGTGCGCGCTTTATCATCGTCCGTCATAGGTTGAGATATACCGGGTCTTAGACCTCCCATTACCAGGCGTACCGGTAACGTCCGGGAAAATGTCTGAAGAATGTTATCGATAACAGTCGAAAACCCCCAGCACCACGAGCACATAGGGTCCGCAAAATAAATTAAATGTCGAGAAGATATTTTTAGTTCCCCCGTATTAGCAGACATTTTTTTCTCCTCTACAGCCCAGCCCACAATTTTACTAATTACATACTCGACACTAATATATAGGACCCAGCAACTATCTTAAACCAATGGACTTAAATACCGTGAAACGAGAAGATGTTCTAGCGAACGGCATAAAGCACCACCTGCGTACTATCGGCAACGCCAGTTCCAGCATGGTATTGCTTCATGGTTGGCCACAAACATCGTATTGCTGGCGATATCTTCTTGATGCCCTTGCTGATAGTTTTCACATGGTAGCTCCTGATCTCCGTGGTATTGGAGATACTGCCAAGCCGGACACCCAATATGACAAAGCAACTGTAGCCGCAGACATTTGGGCAATTATGGATAAACGCGGGATAAATAAAACTATCCTGGTAGGACATGATATAGGGGCACGTGTAGCCATACGAATGACGCTTGACCAACCGGACCGAATTGACCGACTTATAATTATAAATGGGCGATACCCAGTACTTGGAGACCTTAAAACATCTGACCTAACACAGATGAAGGAGCGCTGGTACTTTTTCTTCCACCAATATCCTGACCTCGTCGAAAAATTGGTTTCGGAAAATATACGCGCTTATTACTCCCATTTTTTGAATCACTGGTCACATCCATCATTCTTCTTCAAAGAAGAAGATGTAAACGAATACGTGCGAGCTTACTCTACGCCCGGTTCCATTCGCGGTGGATGTGCTCACTATCAAGCTGCAATGAATGAAGATGTCGCTCAATGGGCCGCGGATGTCGGGAAGACTATTTCGGTCCCTACCCTAGTAATCTGGGGTTCGAACGACCCTTGCTCGCCGCCTTTTTACACTGATGGCTACGACCAAGTTTTTATCAATAGCAGTTTGCATTTTATAAGTGAGTGCGGTCATTTCCCCCACGAGGAAAAACCCTCAGAAACAATCGCTCTAATACGTGAGTTTTGCTCAGTCAATCCCTACTGAATCTAATTTTTTAAATAGGGAGCGGGCTGAAATTTATCCTGTAGGCCCTAGGTTTGGTCGCGGATACAAGCCGGCACCCCTAACGATCGGCTCAATCGCCGCCTCCCACTGAATCGCCATTATATGTACCCCCGCAACACCTTCAATTTCTTGGACCTCTTGAATTTGCTCAATACAAAGCTTAATTCCTTCCGCACGATAGGCTTCCTGTAAGGCCTTCTTATCATCTGAATCTATACCTTTCCCCGCGTCCTCAATACGTTCAATGCAATCTTCAGGAACAACTATACCCGGTATTTGTTCATGCAGGAACCGAGCCATAACCGGACTTTTCAAAGGACCAACGCCAGCTAAGAAGGAGATTTTCTCGTGCAAACCCAAATCGACAACACGCTTCATATACTCTTTGAACAGCTTCATATCAAAAATCATTTGAGATTGCGCGAAGTCCGCGCCCGCCGCAACTTTCTTGGCTAATCTAAGTGGCCGCATCTCAATAGGTGATGAAAATGGGCTCGCTGCAGTCCCGATAAAAAGCCTTGGCCCACCACCTTTGATCTCTTCGCCCCCCTGAAATTTATTTAAGTCCCGCATTTCTTGGACCATGCGGATTAGCTGCATAGAATCCACATCGTGAACATTCTTAGCACCTCTATGGTTACCAAAAGACTGATGATCACCAGACAAACACAAAACATTTCTTATACCGTGCACACTAGCACCCATTAGGTCACTTTGAATGGCTAGTCGGTTACGGTCACGGCAGGTCATCTGAATTACCGCTTCTAGCCCTTCTTGCTCCATTAAAATACCGGTGCCTATACTACTAAGACGAACAATCCCCGTCTGGTTATCGGTAACATTAGCTGCATCC
Source organism: Magnetovibrio sp. (assembly GCA_002721825.1). Lineage (GTDB taxonomy): Bacteria > Pseudomonadota > Alphaproteobacteria > Rhodospirillales > Casp-alpha2 > TMED8. The sequence goes on along the minus strand of PBLS01000048.1, from coordinate 48,930 downwards.
ACAAAATCTTTTATCATATCGATTTTATTATGTACGAGCTTGGTATTCATACTCTTCGGCGGGCCCAGCTCTCCTGTCACCGCGAAGTGTCCTTCTGCTAATATTTTCTCCAGGTTAGAACCCGATTTCCACATCGGAGCGGCTTCCGTATTTTCCAAGGCATTGGCATGCGCAGTCATGCTAGACCCATTTCTTTAAGAAAGGCATCTTCACGTTCTCCCGCATGAGGGTCTTCCGGTGTCGGAACCTCGTCCTCTTCAGATGTTTCCATCGCCTCCACCTCAGACTTTGTTGCCTTTCCAATTGCATGCGGTTGATGAAGGTCGTCGCGCACGACTGTGCGTCGCATGCCACCACCACGGCTTGTAGACCAGTCCTTTGGCGGTTGCACCTCCATTAGCATGTCCATAAGATTCAAGTTATCTGAATTATCCCATATTTTTGCCCAAATACACGGAATTGAGGTGTCAACCTCACACATACCATTTTCGGAGCCACCACAAGGACCATTCATTAGTTGTTTTGGGCAGCGGGTGATCGGACAAAGGCCACCTGTGTACTCAAGCACGCAGTTGCCACACCCCACGCAACGCTCTTCCCATATACCAGGCTCGGTTGGTTGGCCCATAAAATTAGTATCGAGCCCAGGCAGTACTCGCGTTTTCGGGTATCTTTCTGCCATAGTCTGAACACCAACACCGCACCCAAGCGACAACACTGCATCATATTCGCTAAGGTCGTCCTCAAGCGGTTCAATGAACTCTTGTACACATTGACGCTGAACGGTCTTTTCTTCAACGACCATTTCTTCTCCGTCGACCGCGGCCGCCGTTTGTAAAGCCTTAGCCAAACCACGCGTTTCCTTCTGCCCACCTGCAAAACAAACAGATACACAGGTTCCGCAGCCTACAGCCAAAACTTTTTTCTTGCCCTTTAGCATCCTCTGCAAATCAGGTAAGGGCTTCTGCTCAGCGACGATCATTTCTTATTTCTCCAACGGTGTTTCGAAAATTTCACACCTTCTGTAAAAGGTTAACATAGTTACCACTTTATCATAGAGTTTCTATTTTGTAATAAAGCTAAATCAAACCTAATTCCTCCAAAAATGCATCTTCGGGAGCGGGCTGATCAGATGCGTCTGGACTAACCACTCGTAAAGGGCTCGGCCCAAGAATTTCGACATTCTTAATAGCGGTGTCAGCCGCTTTAGAAAAAGGCTTCTCGCCATCACGTGCTGGAAGATGAACCATTGTTAATCGTGTGCCGCCAAGACCAACCTCATCCAACCAGCTTTGAACCCGCTTAGTCCTCCTAGCAGCATTTATATTCCCCGTCGAATGATAGCACCGTCCCGGTTCACAGCCAGTCACGATAACGCCGTCTGCCCCATCCTCAAATGTTCGCATCAAATGCAAATTATCAATTCGACCTGTACAGGGCATTTCAATAATTTCCAGCTCAATCGGACTATTACCCGCTGACTTATCATTAAAAGCCATAACTGCTGGTGCACAATGCGGACAAGCGAATATGACCATCAGGGGTTCTGAGGCCGGTCTTTCGCCAAACCCGCCTGTACGCATATTAACTTCTGAGTCACTAAATAAGGTCATAGAGATAGCACCGGTGGGACACGCTGCCGCGCAAAGGCCGCAACCGCTGCATCGGTTTGAATCTACAGAAGCTGCACCAATAATACCGCCAACACCAACCGCATCACTGTCAATCGCCGCAGCTCCATACGTACAAGCACGCACACAAGTGAGGCAGGCAACACATATATCCTGATCCACAATAGCTATCGGACTTTCGGGCGCCAAGACAGGACCTGACGTCCCTGGCGGCGGAAGATCAAGAAGAAGCTCATCGCTCTGACAACGCGAAATACAGGTAGTCAAATACTCCGATTGCTCTTCAGAAGTCAAAATCATGTCGCGATGGTCCACTCTACCCTCGATATAGCGAACCTTACAGGTGCCGCAAAGGCCGCTAGTACACGAATGGTCAATGGCATGGCCATGCTCATGTAAAACGTCTAAAATCGATTTATGAGGAGGCACCTCATAGATGTCATCCGTACTGGCAATTCGAATTTTAAAATCGGCCAAATTTCCACCTATATTTTTTCATCCACCTAGTCCCAGACACAACTAATCAGATGGAGCAGCTTCATTATAATCAATCCTGACCTCAACGAAATTTAGGCTAACCACCAGGTAATTTTCAAGTTATAGCTATAGTTATGTACCGCATTGCTCTTAGAATCCATGTGTAATTAGTAATCGCGCCCCCTACAAAATCACACCACTTGGTACCTCACCCTGTAAAAATTGAACGATATGCTTCGCTGCTTGAAGTTCGATGTCTTTACGCACACTGGTCACTGCTGATCCTAAATGCGGAGTAAATACTGTGGATGCATCAGGTAATAATAGGCGTGAATCTATATCTGTCGGTCTATTTGATAGCGCCAAGTCCTCGAGGGCAAAGACATCTGCTGCATATCCGGCGAGACGTCCCTCTTCCAAGGCATCAGCAACCGCTTTTTCGTCAACCACTGAACCACGTGACACATTCACCAAAAAAGCGCCAGATTTCATTTGACGAATGCGTCCAGAATCAATCATACCCCGCGTTTCCTCATTTAACGGCAGGCATATAAGGATAAAGTCACTCAATTCGAGTAAGTGATCCAATGTTGTCGAAGAAGCCGTAGCACACTGTTCATCATTTGATGAATCGGGCGACGAATCAAAGTATAATATTTTGCAACCGAAACCAGAAAGCCTTAATGCTGTTGCCCGACCAACGGCGCCAAATCCGAGAATTCCAACAACACTGTTTCTAAGGCCTTGGCCGTACAAATGAGCTCGCCAGCCCTTATGTCCTCCCTTCCTTACATGGTAGTCACCAGCCCGGAAATTACGCGCTAAAGCAATGGTCAAACCGACTGCTAATTCTGCAGTCGGTATAGTCAGAAGATCGGACACAAATGTGATGACTACGTTACGCTTATTGCAGGCTTGTAAATCAAAATTATCGTATCCTTTGAGAGCACAGGAAATCATTTTAAGAGATGGGCAAGATTCCAGAAATGCTTCGTCAACCGCATCCGGCATAAATGCCATCATTGCCGTGGCATTTTGGAGTTTCTCTATAATTTTGTGCCGGCTCCAGGTCTGGATTTCGTCATTAGCAATAACGTCACAATATGGCTCCAGATAGGCAAGAGTCTCCCGGCACGGCTTATTGGTTATAACAACTTTAGGCTTTTGCATAAATTCACGCAGGGTGCTTAAAAGAAAAATTGATTATATACCTTTCTTTTAAATTAGTAAAAAATATGAAATTAGCTCATGTTCAACATGAACAGCTTTCGTTTGCTAATTAATGTGATTGGCTTTTTAATTTTCCGATAATATTTTGGGATCGCGTGTTGTTTAAGGGGCGTGGGGATGTATGCCTCTTGTTGCTTTTTCGTTCCCGTCTTTAAAGTCTTTACCGCACACAATATTTTAAGTTTAAAGGATACGCTGATGAGTAAGTTAACAGTCTCTATTGTAACAGATGCTAAAGAAGAAACTTCAAACTTCATCGATGGAATTTTTAGTGATGAGATGGAGGTTTTAGTTCAGACTGAAAGCGAAATGCGTGCAAGCATTGCTGACATAAACGTAATGGTACCTGGCCACATTACCGTTGATCCCGAACTGATCAAGAGTGGGTCCAACCTCAAAATGATCCATTGCGGAACTGGTTATAATAACGTGGATCTTGATGCTGCAAATGCCAATGGCACCTATATTGCGGTCACTCCTAACGTAGCGGCACAGTCTGTAGCCGAGTTAGTATTCGCGTGTTTTCTGGCACTATCGAAAAAAATTACAACATTTGATTCAATGATGAAAAGTGGCGGTTGGAAAACAACAGATTTTATTGGCACGCCTGAGTTAAAGGGCAAAACGCTTGGGGTCGTTGGCTACGGAAACATTGGCAAAGCGTCGGCACGCATCGCCCGTGGTTTCGGTATGAATCTGATAGCACATGATCCACATATTGAAATTACAGATGATGATGTTCGCTCAGTGAGCTTAGATGAACTCCTTAGGGAATCCGACTTTATTACACTTCATGTTCTTCTGACCGCTGATACTAAAGGTATGATGAGCACGCCGCAGTTCGAAATGATGAAAGACACTGCAATTATCGCCAATGCTTGCCGAGGACCTGTTGTAGACGAGGCCGCAATTACAGAAGCGCTAAAAAACCGGAAAATTGGTGGAGCGTGCCTTGATGTATTCGAGAAAGAGCCATTAGTTGCAAGCAGTGAACTACGTGATCTTGATAATGTAATATTGACCCCACACATAGCTTACTGTGCGGATGAAGCTCTTATAGGTCGTTATCAATTTTTTGCTGATAACTGCCAAAAATTAATTGATGGCGAAGCTCCTAGCATGGCGGTAAATGCCGATGCAGTTAAAGATAATTAATAGCGGATGATATAGGAGGATATAGACAAATGAATGATGTAAGTAGTGCCAAGTCAAAGCTCGAAACAAATCTTAAAAATTTTGTCTGTGGTGAATGGGTTGACTCTGAAGATCGTATCGAAGTCACTAACCCTTACTCCAACGAGGTCGTTGGATCGGTTCCAAAGATGGGCCTTGATCAGGTAAAAAAAGCCATCGACTATATGTACAACTACGAACCAACGCTTACCGCGTATGAGCGTTCTGAAATCCTAAAGGCCACGGCGGCGGAAATCACCCAGCGCAAAGACGAGCTATCTTACGGTATTTCTCTCGAATCCGGCATGTCCCTAGCCGATAGCTCTAAAGAAGTCAGTCGAGGGGTTGGCTTGATCTTAACGGCAGCTGAAGAGGCTAAGAGAATCATGGGTGAGCAATTACCCAGCGATGTTGATGCATCTGGTGCTGACAAAATCATCCTGGCTACGCGCCATCCTGTCGGGTTAGTTAGCGCGATCGTGCCTTTTAATCGCCCTATGAACCAAGTTGTGGTGAAGGTTGCACCATCCTTCGCTGCAGGCAACAAGACGATTATCAAGCCGACCGAACGCACACCTATGTCGGCGATACGCTTCGTCGAAATTCTATTAAATAATGGCATGCCACCGGGAATGATCGGTGTAGTGACAGGAAAATCCAGTGAGATAGGTGATGAATTAGTCTCGAGCCAAAAAATTGACATGGTTACCTTTACCGGCTCTACGGAAGTTGGTCGCAAATTGACCAACATGGCCGGTATCAAAAAACTGACAATGGAGCTCGGTGGTAACGACCCACTAATTGTCTTGGAAGATGCCGATGTAGAGAAAGCTGCAAAGCTAACTGTCGCAGGTGCCTATGGAAATGCCGGACAGGCCTGTCGTGGTGTCAAGCGTGTATTAGTTGTTGATAGCGTAGCAGACGCTTTTGATGATAAACTCAGAGAGTTAACTGAGGCCATCAAGTATGGAGACCCTTTTGCTCCAGGAGTAGCCGTCGGCACAGTGATAGATGAAAAAGCCGCTATTGAGATCGAAGATGCCCTAAAGGGCGCGGTCGCCGATGGGGCGAAGGTTCTCTGTGGTAACAAACGCGAAGGCGCCCTATTTTCACCAACAGTCGTAGATCATTGTAAGCCTGATTCTGCAATGGTCATGGATGAAACATTTGGACCTGTAGCACCTATCATCCGCGTTAAAGACGTTGAAGAAGCTTGCAAGGTAGCCAACTCTACAGAGTTTGGTCTACAATCTGGTGTCGTCACCAATGACCTCGACAACATCAAGTATTGCATTAAACACTTAAAGGTTGGCGCGGTTAATATCAATGAAGGTCCACAGCACGATATGCCGAATATTCCTTTCGGCGGCGTCAAACAAAGTGGAGTTGGCCGTGAAGGTATACGCTATGCGATGCAGGAGATGACCTACATTAAGTGTGTAGTCATGTAGGTATTAGTTGCAAACATACCCTCAAGATGTACTAATCCCTCCGTCCAAAAAGCTTAGTGCAGATTTGTATTTAACAACGAATTAAATGCAATCGCACTAAGCTACGGGGGCGAGGGTTTGGTTGTATAATGGAATAATAGGAAAGAGTATAATGGCCAAAAAACGTAGAATTTTAATTATTATGATGGACGGCTTTGATCCGGCTTATCTCCAGGCAAGTGATATGCCTAGCACAAAACACATGGTTGCAAATGGGTTCTATAAAACAGTAAAGGCTGTTATGCCCACGGTAACCAATGTCAATAACACGGGCATTTGCTGTGGGTGTGCACCCAAGGATCACGGGATAACCGCCAACTCCTATTTTGATCTACAAACCCATAAAGAAGAATATATGGATCAAGCAGACATGGTACTTGCTCCTACAATATTTGAGCGCGCTCAGAAAATTGGCATCAAACAGTCTGCTTTAATGACGGCCAAGCGTAAGACACAATCGTTACTCAGAACTGGATCAACGATCCGGCTTGCGGCAGAACGTCCAGAAGAGGCAGAAGGCAGTGACATTGACTGGGCGGGTCGGCTCGGGCCTGCGCCAGACATCTATTCGCCGGAAATCAACCACTGGTTATTTAAAGCTACTCAAATTGTATTAAACGAGACAGACTGCGACATCACCTATTTTCATACGACAGATTTCCCTATGCACATGGAGCCCCCTTCTGGGGACATGTCTCAATTCCATCTAAATGAGTGGGACAACCTGTTAGCTGAAACGTTGGATGCCCATCCTGACCTTGAAATTTTTATGTCGGCTGATCACGGCATGAATTTTAAGAGCCGTTGCTATGATCTTAATAAAGTCATGCCGCTCAATGGTTGTGAAATTTTCTTTGCTATGTCCGCAGAACGCGACCCCTACGTCAAACATCACCGAACTTTCGGAGGAACGGCTTTCGTTTTTCTTAACGACCCTGGTGATTACGAACGTGCTGCAGATGTATGCCGAAAATTACCCGGCGTGGAAGGGGTATATGATCGATACACAGCTGCATCAAAATTTCTATTACACCCGGACCGGTTTGGTGACATGGTTGTGACGGGAGATATTGATACTGTGTTTGGTCCTCTCGACGGCGACACTGGCATAGAGGAAATGCCGGAAGGTTTTCGCACTCACGGCGGTTCTGATGAAGGTAATGTGCCAATGATTATTTACAATCACGAAGTCAATTTTGATCAGTGGCATGACTACCGGTATAATTTTGACCTTACTCGTGAAATTGGATTTTAATCGGCTAAATTTTCTGGTCTAAGTATGATTCGGTTAACGCTCCAAGACACAAGGAGCTGTGATCTGCGATGAGTAACGAAAAAATTAATACCGATACGGCTATTGCCGTATCGGTTATCACTGGCTTTCTTGGCAGTGGCAAAACGACGCTACTAAATTACCTCTTGCAGCACCCTGAGATTGATGAAACGGCCGTTCTAATAAATGAATTCGGCGAGGTTGGACTCGATCACTTATTAGTCGAAGAATTAGACGATGAGGTCCTATTACTTTCCTCTGGCTGCATTTGCTGCACTGTCCAAGGTGAATTAGTAGATAGCCTAAAAAGCCTTTACCTCAAACGCTTAGCCGGTCAATTACCTCCGTTTAAAAGAGTGGTAATTGAAACTACCGGCCTAGCCGACCCCATTCCAATTATTACATGTTTAATGAAGGACCCCCTTTTCAAACACGCCTATCGATTAGAAAGTCTGGTTACGACCGTAGATGCTGTCCACGGAAGCAACCAACTTGATGCCCACACTGAGGCTGTTAGACAGGCTGCTGTTTCCGATAAAATAGTAATTACGAAAACGGACCTAGCGAATTCAGCCACCGTTACAGCATTGCGTGAGCGGCTGAATGGTTTTAATCCTGGGGCTTGGATCACAACCGCTATCAATGGTGAGGTTACACCAAATGAACTTTTCGATTCGGTTAAGTACGACCCGAAGACAAAGACGCTAGATGTTCAGCGCTGGTTAAATGAGGAAGCCTATACGCCCTCAGATGGGCATGAACATGGCGAACACGCCCATAATCACCCCATCGACGTTAACCGACATGATGAACACATCATTTCATTTTGTATTTATATTGACCAACCAATCGCATGGCACTCCTTTCTGAATTGGTTTGAGGACTTAGCAAATGAGAAAGGTGAACGTCTACTTCGGGTTAAAGGTTTGGTGAATATCGTTGGCGAAGACACTCCATATGTTATTCATTGCGTACAAGCAACACGACACACTCCATTCAGGTTATCCTCCTGGCCTGAAAACGATAGGCGTTCACGCATTGTTTTTATTACCTATAAATTGGGTAAGGAAGAAATCGAGGAAAGCTTAGAAGCGCTGGTTAAGTCAAATGATAAAAGTGACACTAAGTCTCCAACACAAATAAAAGTTAGCAGCAATTCAGATAATTCTATTCAAGAGCGTTGGTTAAATGAAGGTGAAATTAGTCGCATTTTCGGCGCGCTTTCCAAACACGCTTTAGAGCCATCCGCATGTGCATTGCGTTTAATGCTTTTAACTGGCACACGAGTTGAAGATGTTTGCCAGGCTACGTGGGAACAATTTGACCTTGATGGTCGTATATGGAACAAGCCAAATATAAATTCGGCTCGCGGCCAAAAACGACGTATTCGTCTTTCCGATCCTGTACTGACTTTACTCAGGGGTCTTAACCAGAAGCATCACGACAGCAGTTGGTTATTTCCAAATGCACGATGTGATGGTCCAGTCGACGACATTGATTCACTTTGGAAAGAGGTTATACAAAGTGCTGATGTAGAATATACTGATCTTGGGAATTTAAGACCTACACTTGCCACTCAATTATTCGCCAGACAAGATGAGACTGTCATCCAGCGGCTATTAGGATTACCCGATTAATAAAAAGACGTTAGGAATAGTGTTTCCTTTTTCGGACTAAAATTATTACGTGTATAGGAATCTTTCTACCGTTAAAGGTTGTTTAACGACTTTCTAACACGTATAGGTAGCAGAGCTAAGTTAACTGTTTTAATATGTAATGGCTTTTCGAAATCCATCATTTTCCGCACTACGTGCGCTTGAGTCAGCCGCTCGCCACCTGAATTTTACGCGGGCCGCTGAAGAGAATAATGTTACTCAGAGCGCTATAAGCCACCAAATTCGTCATCTGGAGGAACTTTGGGGGATAAAGCTTTTTGACCGACCCTCTCGTGCTTTAGTGTTAACTCGGAATGGACAGGTACTAGCGCCGCTGATTCGGAAATTTATTTCTGACCTTGAGACTGCTCTCGAAACCCTAACACTCGATGATAATCGGACGCCGCTTAAAGTTGATATGTTGCAATCCTTTTCTATTAAATGGTTAGTGCCTCGGCCTGGAACATTCCACGATGAGCATCCAGAGATCGACGTTTGGATCTCGACCAATGATGAACTGGTAGATTTCACGCGTGATGATGTAGAAGTCGCCATTCGGTTAGGGCAAGGAAAATATCCTGAATTAGCATCAACATTATTGCTGCAAGAACACGTATTCCCGGTTTGTTCACCAAGTTTTCTCGAACAATTTAAGAGTATACGTGAGCCGCAGGACCTTTTGCGCGTACCACTCTTATTAAGGCTGGGTGACCCCGCGCATCCTAACTGGGAAGATTGGTTTGAAAAGGCTGGCGTGCGGGAAATTTTACCAGCTGAAGGCACGCGATTCCCTGATACCAACATGGCCTTGCAAGCCGCTATGGATGGTCAGGGTGTTGCACTTGCCCGAAGCGCACATGTTGGCGACGATCTAAAAGCGGGAAATTTGGTCCGGTTGTTTGATATCGAGTATCCATCAAGCGTGTCCTATTACTTAGTTTGCCCAGAGGGAAAAAAGGACCAGCCTAAAGTAATGGCATTTCGGGAATGGCTCCTCGCCGAAGCTGCCATAGTTCAGGAGGAATACGACAAAACCACTGGTGCCATCTTGGGACACGCGAAGATTACAAAAGGCAAATAGTTGTCTGAAGAACGACAACTCCACTTACACTAAATATAATAAATTAATGGAACCCTTCGCTATAATTGTTATCCTATCTGCCGCGGTTATGCACGCGTTCTGGAACGCTGTTGTTAAAATTGACGGTGATCGGCTGATGACAATGGCGGTCGTAATCTCGACGACAGGATTATTAGCGCCACTTCTCATTTTGTCTGGACCACAACCAGCTCTTGAAAGCTGGCCTTATATTTTAATATCAGTTGTTTTAAACAATGCGTATTTTTTATTCCTCATTGAAGCCTATCGTTTCGGTGACTTATCTCAAGTCTATCCCATCGCTCGAGGCACGGCACCAATTCTGGTCACGTTAGGAGCTAGTACGTTTGCGAATGAAAATCTGAATATTTTCGAGCTTACTGGTATATTTATAATATCCATAGGCACAATTAGTCTTGTCTGGAGTGGCGGTTTTCGAATCAATTCGGAAAGGCGCTCCATCGCCTTTGCCCTATTAACAGGATTGATGATCGCTTCATATACCATAATCGATGGCATAGGTGTTCGCTTATCCGGCAGTCCCTCGGGCTATATCGGATGGCTTTTCCTCCTTTCGCCAATACCAATTGCATTTATAGCGGTTACTCGACGCAAAGGTGAGGCGATCGTTTACCTCAAAACCAACTGGAAACTAGCTGTTCTTGGTGGTTGCCTCAATATGGGTTCTTATGGTCTATCAATCTGGGCACTAAGCCTTGCCGCTATGGGGCATGTCTCGGCAATGCGCGAAACGAGCGTTATCATTGCTGCGTTGATCGGCACAAAGGTATTGGGCGAGTCTTTTGGAAAACATCGCATTTTGGCTGCCGTCGCCGTGACGGTGGGGATTTTTCTAATCGTTACATGAGTCACAAAAGCGCAAAAAGAGATTAGTTGGCCTCTACTTCAAGTGCTTTAACTCGACCATTGATCGCTGAATTTGCCGTTTCAACACCTACACCAGCATCTATACAATAAGAATCAGCTCCAAAAGATATACCATATTCGGCATTCAACGGTGCCCCACCGACAAGGATTATGTATTCCTCACGAATTCCCCGGCGAACCATCTCATCAACGACAATTTTCATATAAGGCATGGTCGTCGTAAGCATCGCTGACATACCAAGGATATCAGCATTATGCTCCTCAATAGCTTCTATGAATTCTTCCGCTGTTTGTCGGACCCCTATGTCAACAACCTTATAACCTGCACCTTCCATCATCATACCATATAGATTCTTTCCAATGTCATGTACATCCCCACGAACCGTACCTATGACCACCGTTCCTCGGGGGGGAACGCCCGACGCCGTTAGAATTGGTCTGATAACTTCGAGGCCAGCTTTCATTTCCATCGCTGCCATAAGCATCTCAGGAACAAAATAGGTGCCATCTGCAAAAAGATTGCCCACTTCCTCCATAGCCGCAATAAGCGCAAGGTCGAGAATCACTTGAGCATCAATACCTCGCTCGACTTCCGCCTTTACAAGTGGGGCAGTCTCTCCTTTCTTCATTTCAACAACGGAACAATAGATCTCGCGCAACTCCTCAGTTAATTCAACCTTGTCAATTTTTTCTGCTTTCGTTCGGCTTTTCACGGGAACTGGTTGGGTTCCTATCTTACCCAAACTAACGGTTACCCCTTCTCCACTTCGGTTTCCATCGTAATACCGGTCACGAGATTCGCGAACAGCGATGACATTGGCAAGCTTTCCATTGACTGGTGCCGCACATTCCGGTGCCAACAAATTAACCCCAGCATCTAGCGCATAAAACACCTCATGCTCAACATCTTCAGGCGTACCACTTAATATGGTTTTAGGATTATTTATATTACCACAAAGCGAAACTGTGGCCTTTTTACGCATTTCAACCGCATCGTTAGCTGATTCAAAATTGAAACATTCAAATCCACTTTGATTAAATAAGTCTATCCGGTCCATCGTCTTCCCACAGCAATGTAGAATTATTGGTACCGGGAGTTCCGCCTTTATTTGTTGATCTACGTGCAAAAGATAAGTTGAGTAGGCTTCAGGCCGAATTAAATCCGCTGTAATATGCTCACAAACGTTTAAGGCATCAGCACCTGCATCAATTTGAGCCTTACCGAAGATAATTGTAAACTCCTTCAATCGATCCAAAATGGCATGTACTTTTGGGGGATCAGAGAAAGTATCCATCATAAATTGCTCGATCCCAAAGAAGTGATAAGCAAGGCTCCAGGGGCCATAAGCCTTACCAATTACAGCTACTTCATCACCAAATTCCTCACGCAGCATTCTAATTGAATCAAGAACTGTCGTGATATCAAGTCTTGCAAGGAAGTCGTCCGGTACCTCAATTTCATCCGGGTCCTTCCATATGTGACCAAGAATGGCTGGCAAGTTATCAGGATCACCCCAATCAATTTTTACACCCAGAGCGCCAGCTTCATGTGTTCCTGCTCCGAATACGGGAAAAACCGCATCATAGCCACAGACCGTTCGACCGGCGACCGCCAACTCTGTCATTATCTCCGCATTATGATGAGCCTCTGGAAAAAACGCACCGACACGTTCTTGCATGTCCCTAGTAATGATAGAATTTGGATTCGCGACTGGGGCAATATCAACTTCTTTACCTTGTAACGCAGATAAAACCCGTTCCCTTGAAGTCATAACCATTAATATAACTCTCTATAACAAGTTTAATTGCACAATTAAAACTATTCCACGGACTACAGTGTTGATCAAAATGAAAAAAAGAATATAACATATAGAAGCAATCTATAATAAGTCCCGTTTTATATTCATGCTTTCAACCCAACTCCGAACCTTTTACGCCGTTGCCCGTGAAGGAAGTTTTACTGCGGCTGCGGACGCGCTGCACATCAGCCAACCTACCTTAAGCAGTCAAATACAGAATTTAGAGGCTTTATACGGCGTAGAACTATTTCGACGCCACGGGCGTGGGGTGGAATTAACGGAAACTGGCAAACAATTGATGGAAATTGCCCATCGGATAGTAAGCAATCAAGAGGAAGCCATCACATTTCTCAAAGCGGTCAATGGTCTAGAAGCTGGCCGCCTAAGAATTGGCGCAGTTGGCTCATACCAAGCGGCAGAAATTCTTGCGGCATTCCACCAAGACTATCCTGGAATTCATGTGTCTCTCAACTTCGGTAACTCTAGCGAAATCCTCAATGATGTCATTGATTACCGAGTGGACATAGGAATTATAGGTCGTCAAACGGATGACGCAGCACTTTATACGATGCATTATAGCGATCCACAGCCAATCATTATAGTACCTAAATCCCACCGTTGGAGCGCTCAAAATAGTATCAAGCTTTCGGAATTAGCCGGTGAGGAAATGATTCGTCGTGAGTACGGCTCCCTGACACGCCATGCATTCGAATCAGCGTTAGCCAGGGAAAAAATAACCGTCAACTACGTCATGGAAATAAGTAGCAAAGATGGTGTCATCGCTGCTGTAGCACAAAACATAGGCATTGGCGTTATATCTGAGGAAGAACACATTCCAGAACAATATATCTGCCCACTACAGATTTCTGATATTACCCTCAGAATGCAAGTCATTATTGTTTGCCGGGCGGAGCGGAGAAAATCCCATTTGATCAAGCCTTTTTTCGACGTCGCAACAAGTCTAATAAACAGATAGACAGATAAAAAAGGTTAGCCCACCTCATCCTTTAAAAAGTAAACAGCCATTATCAAAGGTCGATTACTAGCTTCTTACCTTTTGCACGTGAGCAGCAAAGCGTTAGATATTGCGCTTGTTCATCTGCATCCATAATAAGATCATTATGATCTACTTCACCCTCGATGTAACGGGTTTTACACGTTCCGCACAGCCCTGAATTACAAGATGTCTCAACATGGACGCCATTTTCTTTGAGAACATCCGCGATACTTTTATCGTTAGCAACAAAATACGTAGCACCGTTACTTGCAAGCATTACTTGAAAGCCTATTCCCACACCAGAATCACCAACGGCTTTCCTTTCCGCTGCCGTTTGTTTCACTTTCGGAGATGCTGCAGAACTAAAGTGCTCCGCATGGACTGTGCCACTTTCCCAATGTTTAGTTGCCCGTTTAACTGCGCGCATAAACCCTGGGGGACCACAATAATAGACGTGCGTACCATTTTCCTGAGTAGCTAATAGATTTACAATATCGAGACCTTGGCTTGGATCCCCTCCATCGTGATGAAGGATGACCTTCCCCGCGGAAATATATTGCTCTAATTCCGGTCTAAAAGCCGTATGCTCAGGTGACTTACTACAATAATGCATTGTAAAAGTCTCACCGTTGGTTTCGGTCTCACCAATCATTGCCATCATTGGAGTTACCCCAATCCCTCCAGCTAAAAAAAGGTGATGTTTAGCTTCCGAACTAAGCGGAAAATTATTCCGAACCTCACCAACGCAAACCGTACGTTGTACATGCACTCTTTCATGCAGCCCTTCCGATCCCCCACGACTTTCCGCCTCGCGCAAGACGGCTATAAGATATCGGTGGCGCTCTTTAGGGTCATTACATAGTGAGTATTGACGTACACTGCCATCGCGAAAATAAAAATCAATATGAGAGCCCGCCGTAAACGGCGGTAGCTCCTCTCCCTTTGGAGAAACAAGTTCATAAGAGTTAATACCAATCGCTTGATAAGTAACCTGCCGCACCTGAAGACGTCGTGCGTGGCTAGGATACTGCTGCTGCGATAAGTTCTTCTTAGTCACATCATTCATATACAATACACGTTCGTATTATGGTCACTAAACGCCGGGTCACGTGCAGCATTCATTCACTTAGCATAATCTCTTTCTATTTCAGCCATCTTATCCTTAATGAAAGATGCACGCTCTGCAGTGGGTAATTCGTCCGCATCGGTGATAGCTTGAATGCAACGCTGAGCCACAATCCGACGGCGTTCGACTTCTTCCTCAGGCGTGTCTCCGATGGGAACCTTCAAAACATTACCGGAACAATAGGTGTTTGGCTTACCATCCACGCTTTCCAGCCATTCCTTCCAACCGGCTCCTGTTGCTTTTTCGTTGCGCTCAGTTACGGCATCGCGCAACTGCTTTCGTGAAAGGTAAACCCCACCATCAAACTTCATTGGATTTTCAAGCGCATGAACAGCAATAGGACGCTGCGAAGCCGTCGCTTCATAATCACCGGGCGCACGTTGGCTATCACGGTAGCAGGCCCGTTCGCGATGATGCTTGGGCGGTACTGGCAAATCATCTTTGTCATAGGTCGCCCGCTCAGGCCGACGAATTCCGCATTGTCCTTCTAGAAAATCAATCTTTTCAAAGCCAACTAAGTCTTCATTCCCCACATCTCTGGGATCGATATGCGGCCCTATGGCACGCCAGCCAATCATTTTACAAGTTGTGTCGTCAACGGGAACTGTCCATCGATACATATGAACACGGCTGAAATGCTTAGACGCCTTTCCATCTTCAAATAGATACGAGTGAAAACTAACATTTGGCAATATTTGATGATTAATCCGAATGAAGAGATAATTTTCATCAACGCGCCTGGAGGATGTCCAGGCCATACTACGACCGTCATGAACGGGGAAAAACTGTAAATCCGGTCGAATTACATAAGCCGCGGCTCCAGCCTCCCCAAACGTCGTGCCTTGTTCATAACCTTTAATTACCGCAGTAGTATGCAACGGGGTATGGTGATACTGATCCGCAGCATTGTCTTGAACCTGCAACCAATTACAAGTTTGGACATTTGAGTAGGGTACGAGTTTGTCGTCCGGATGACAGGTAAATTCACCTTCCCAGTAGGGAAAAGGTGGTTCTTCTTCCGGCGGGCCCATATAAGCAAAAATCAAACCGTGTTGCTCGATTGCTTTGTAAGCTCCTTGGTAAATTGTCTTTGCGAGACGCTGTCCCTCTTCTTCCTCACCGACCGGCATCGGAACCTCAAGACAAGTGCCATCAACATCGAAGCAAAATCCGTGATAAGAACACATAATACCACGTTCTTTAATCATTCCATACTCTAATGACGCACCCCGATGGCAACAATGCGCGTGCAAAACGCCAACCCGGCCACTACCGTCACGGAAAGCGACAAGTTCCTCTCCTAATATCATTAAAAATCGGGGGACCTCTTTCAATTCCTCCGACAGGCAAACAGGATGCCAAAAACGACGCATATAGTCTCCGGTTGGCGTACCAGGTCCAGTCTCTGTCAAAAACGGATCATGATCAGGAATTTGATTCTGATAATAACCGCCGTAAGGGAGGTTTTTCTTTTTTTGATCAGCGGGAGTTTTCATCTCGTTCATAACTTTATCCTCATAACGATTTAGAATATTTAGCCTTAATATTCACCAACATCTAATTTTCCACACTTGTTCGCTTTATGATTCACAAGAAAGAAAGCCAAAGAAAGTACCTGATAGACATTCTACGGGCAAAAGCTAGTTCTAACGTTGACCTAAATCCAATTCATTATTTGTATAGGATTCATTTGGTTTTTGAATAGCCATAAATTATCCGCTACAATTATGTAATGAGCCAAGCAAAAACAATGTTAAATTTTAAGCGTTTAAGATGCTTCCATGCTGTTGCTACGGAGGGTAGTTTTACAGAAGCGGCCGCTTCTTTGAACGTAGGGCAACCGAGTATTACTACACATATAAAGGCGCTGGAGGGAGATTTCGGGCTGGAACTGTTCGCTCGACACGGCCATCACGTAGAATTAACCGATGTTGGCGGAGCCCTTTTAAACATTACTCAGCATATATTTAGCCTTGAAGAAGAGGCCATCGGCGTACTAACCGAAGCTAGTGGTCTGCGCTCCGGCCACCTAAGAGTCGGGGCTATAGGACCAAGTCAAGTAACCGATATGATTGTCGCCTTCGGGCAACGATTTCCTGATGTCGAATTATCAGTTTCACTGGGGAACTCTCACGATATACTAAGTGGCGTCCTAAACTTTCGCAGCGATATCGGAATACTCCCAATTGAAGAAGTTGATACCCGATTATATTCTGTTCCATTCGGCGAAAACCGCATTGTACTCCTAGTTCGCACCGATCATAATTGGGCTTCCTATGACGCTATTGATATAGCAGATCTTGAGGGCGAGCGCTTTGTGCTGCGAGAAGAAGGATCAGCGACCCGACACGCGTTTGAGAGCGCGCTAACACGAAATAATATTAAAATCCGACCCGTCCTTGCCATTGGAAGCCGCGAAGCCGTGCGAGAAGCTGTAGCGAATGGTCTCGGCGTAGGGATAGCCTTAGAGGATGAGACGCTACCACATAAACATTTAAAATCGTTACGAATTTCCGGTGCTGAAATCGTTTTGCATCCTCATGTCGTTTGCCTTAAAGAACGGAAAGACTCTCCGCTAATCCGTGCATTTCTCGATCTAATCGCTGAACTCAGTTAAATTCTATTTAGCGGATACGATGATGATTACGCCCAAGGCCAGTAACGCCGACCAGAGTAGGCGTGCCGTCATTCGCTCTTCCTTATAAATCAGGCAACCAAGGAGCACTGAAAAGGGTATTGAAACCTGCCGCACCGCACTAACTGCGGCAACATTAGCTCCTAATTGGAAGGTAATAAGAATCAAATAATATGATACGTAAGCAGATATCCCTGCGACAGCAAAACGCCCCGGCGTCTCTATCCAACCGACGAATAAATGCCTATAAAGGCTACGACTTATCGGTCTTTTAAATGACAAAACAAATGCCATTGCAGGCACAACAAAAAGATACATAACGAACATATAAACAGCCGGCTCTACATTTCGTACAGCTTCCGCATCTGCCAAGGTGATCACGCCATGGATGCACATGGCAAAAGTAGCTAGAATCAGGGTAGTAGGATCGCTTAGCTTTCGTGCTCCTGGATGATATTGCAAAAGAAATGCTCCCGCTAAAACCATACCTATACCCCCCAACATCATCCACGAATAGGATTGTCCGAGCACAAGGTAACTAAAAACTACTACAAACAGAGGTGATGAACGGGTAATAGGGTAATAAATCGAAAGGTCACCAGAACGCATTGTGGCAACGATAAAGCTATAAAATAATAGTAAACCCACGCCAGATAATAGCATCATTGGCCAAACCTCAAACGCCGTCCAGGGATCCATCCCACCAATGAATACATGGAGGCCCGCGAGTATCCCAAACCAAATGTTTACAGCAACAGTAACCCCTTCAGGGGTCGAATCGCCTTTTATGAAGAACTCACGGAGTGGATGCAGTGCCGCAGAAAATAGGACCAATACGAGAATAAGGCCACTCACGACTGCAACTTTTGGGAACGTTTGTTTTCAGGGACGATTTTACCAACGCTGAATGAAGGAACGAAGAGTTTACGTCTACTCACTCATTCATCTTTCTTGCAACCCGTTCCATTGGGCGATCATGCCCCTGCGAAACACGATCACCATGGATGAACCGCTCACGTAGTTTCTTTGACATATAATCAATTACGTAAACAACGGCTATAATCATGAGTATGATGGTACATGCGTTGGAGAATTCAAACGCGCGCAAATTATCACTTAAAAGGAAACCAATACCACCGGCGCCAACGATACCCAAAATCGTGGCTGCCCGAGTATTAGATTCAAACATATAAAGCGCATTCGAGAGAAGAACCGGCAGTACTTGGGGCATTACACCAAACCGCAACACTTGCAATCGTCCCCCCCCGGACGCCTTAATACCATCAATCGGCTTACGATCGATGTTCTCAAGTGCTTCTGAATAAAGCGTAATAAGGATACCCGTATCGATTATTATTATAGCCATTATACCGGAAACCGGTCCTAAGCCCAATGCACGAACAAATACTAGGCCCCAAATCAAATAATCCGCAGACCTAAGTACGTCAGCAAACCGCCGAAAGCTAAACTGTATAGGACGAATTGGCATTAAATTTTTCGAAGCCATACAGGCGAAAGGAAGTGCCAAAATACCACCTATCAAACTACCAATAATAGCCATAGCAAGTGTTTCACCTATAGCATGCGCGAATATATCTATCTGATCCCAACCCGTGGGCGGGAACATTTGTCCGAACATAGTCCATAGTTTGCCCAAAGAGCCCCAAAACTTATCTGAAAAAAAACCAAATCTATTTAACCCATAAAGCAGTATCAACGTTCCGCCACCCATAACCAACGTGCGAATAGCTTTTTCCTTTAAAGTCATGGAAAAAACACGTGGAAAACGAATTTGATCTTCAGCGACCATATCTTCTGTAATATCGGTTAATCTGACACTCATGACTTTTTCTCTATGACCCAACTAAGGTTTCTTTACCTATGATCCAATGCCGCAATTTTTCACTGGACATATCAATCATAAAAACTGTGCAAATTATCATCAAAAGAATGGCCCCTGCATCAAGGAAGTAAAGAAGCTTAACAGCAGTGATTAATTCATGCCCGATTCCGCCCGCCCCAACGAAGCCCATTACCGTTGCCGCTTGGACATTGAGAGCCAACCGCCAAAAAGTATAGGAAATAAAATTAGGCATAACCTGCGGTAGAACCGCGAATCGGATCTCCTCGTACCAATTTCCGCCAGAAGCCCGAATCCCTTCAATAGCTTTGTGGTCAATATTTTCATTGACCTCCGCAAAAAGTTTCCCTTGCGCTCCGGTTGTATGGATAATCAAAGCGAGTATACCCGCCAAAGGTCCAACTCCGAAAGGGTAAATAAAAATTAAAGCCCAGACAATATCCGGTACGGTTCGGGCAATCTCAAGCATGCGCCGGGTAACAAAATAGGTGGCATAATGCCGAGCCAGGTTACGAGACGCAAAAAAGCTAAGCGCTCCACCTACGGTAGTGCCTATAACCGTCGCCATGAAGGCCATCAAAAGGCTAACGATGAGCGCGTCCAACCAATCGGTAAACCCCCAATACCACTCTGCCAAATCCTCCCAAAAATGATCTAAGCGAATGGCCGAATACATTTTCACAATGAACTCGTTGGTCCTTGGCAAGCCCTTAATGACTTCGAAAATGTTGAACCCACTATGCCACACAGCAAGAGCGACGAACGCTACGAAGCCTACCCAAAATATGACAAGATACATGCGCTTCCGACCGAGATAGTCGGCACGGGCTAATTCGAAGTGCGTCGCTATATCCATTTTAGTATCTTCAAAGGCCATGGCAATTATACGTATCCTGTTAGAATTTCTGAAAAAATAGGCGACGCCTAATCAACGTCGCCTATACGTTAAAACCACAGTTTTATTTTTTCTTACGAGATTTCTTCAAAAATTGCTTAGCTTTGATGATGGGGACATAATCTTCATGATACATCCTTCTCATACCAAGCGTCCGACCTTGTGCAACAGCCTCAGCTTCCTTCGGTGCCCGCGTAATCAACCGAATAAACATTTTTACAAGGTCAGCCTTCATGGCTAATGGCAAATCTTTGCGGATCACCACCGGCGGTGTTGCAATCAGCGACGACTTCCAAATAACGCGGATTTGGTCACGCTTTAACAGGCCTTTATCAACCATTTTACGAATGGCGCCAAAACCGTCACCAAGGGTCGTCCATGTAAACCCGCCATCGTAAGTTCCATTCAGCACACCAACGATAGTCTGTTGATGTCCACCGGAAAGTGGCGAATTGAAGTATTTATCAACCGGCTTACCCATTGAATGGAAATCAACGGTAGGCATTAGGTAACCTGATGTAGAATGCGGATCATTTCGTGCGACCGTCTTGCCCTTAAGATCTTCGTACTTTTTGTAAGGGCTGTCGGACTTAACAATTAGTACTGAGTTGTAGCCCATGCCGCCCTGTTCATTCTGTGCGCCCACTATAGGCTCAACACACTTACAATCCATCCAAGTGGATGCGTAGGAACTAGCCCCAAGCCAGCCGATTTGAATTTGGCCTGCAGCAAGTGCATTCATGATGCCTGCGTATTCAGAAGCTGTAAAAAGCTCAACTTTTACACCAAATTCTTTACTAAAATATTCAGCGAATTTCTTTTGGCTTTTAACAATGTCAGCCGAGGTCTCTAACGAGATAACACCGTATTTAATAACTGGATGGTCTTTCTGCCAGCCCCCGATGTACTCGTCCGCTTTTACCGACCAAGTCGATGCCGCTATTAATGCAAATGCAAGAACTGCGGCAAGGCCGGAAAGTGAGAAACTTTTTCTAAACATACTCTCCTCCTTTGTGTCCAAAACTTTGTTTTGTTAGCTTTTAGCTTTTATTATTGGGGTTTAAATCTCTTTTCAGTTCAATAAAACCCGATCGTTCCACGTAACCCCTAATTGTCTTACAATTAAAAAAAGGGGGTCCGCATAAATTAAATAGCCGTGGATGTTATGGCCGCTGAAAATTCCTCGTCCGCCTCCGCTCCACTCATATAGATATCCTTTGCTTGTTCATCCGTAAGTTCATCAGGATGTCCGTCAAAAATAACTTTTCCCAACTTCATACCGACAACACGATCACAGTACTTTTTTGCTGTATCCAACGTATGTAAGTTACAAATCACTGTAATCCCGTCCTCTTGATTAATAGTCTTTAGAGCGTCCATTACTATTTGCGCATTTCTGGGATCAAGTGACGCTATAGGCTCATCCGCAAGAAGAACCTTCGGTTCCTGTACAAGTGCCCGAGCGATTGCAACACGTTGCTGTTGACCACCCGACAGCGTATCCGCCCGCTGCAAAGCCTGTGCGCTAACGTCTAAGCGATCTAACGCCCTAATAGCCAAGGCCCGCTCACCGGGTGAAAACATGACGAACAGTGTTTTTAACACACTGCTATAGTTGATCCGCCCCATCAGCACATTGGTAATGACATTTAAGCGGGGAACTAGATTAAACTGCTGGAATATCATCGCACATCGTGTACGCCAATCTCTCAATTCCTGACCTTTAAGACTATTAACATCAACAACTGTATCTTCATCCTGGAAGATAATTGTGCCAGAAGTTGCATCCCCAAGGCGGTTAATCATACGCAACAATGTCGACTTACCGGCCCCCGAACGCCCTATAATGCCAAGCATCTGACCTTTCGGTACTTCTAACGTGACATTGTCAACGGCCGTTAGCGCGCCAAACTCTTTAGTTATTGATTCAAGCTTCATCATTTCAGTGATCGCAATCAGCTATGTATCCATTTGTAAAAATATTCAGTAGGCTTAGATAAAGCGGATGACCGCTTATTAAAATACTAAATATGTTTATACCTGCCATTACAAATGCTCATGACCCATCAAGCAAGAATAAACATCAAAAACTTTAAAAATTACTCAGTACCATTGGTAATTTTCTGCATAACATACACTCACAGCGCCTTTCAATTTATACTTCGACCTATTATCGCTAATTTTAAGGGCAAAATTCTCAATGATGCCCCCATTTTTAAGAATACCTTCATGTTGAACATGCAATGGGTAAATATTCTTCAAGAAGCTATTTGATCACTGCTGGATGTTCTCGCTACTATCTCTTTACAGATATCAACAGCTATAGGCGCATTATCCCCATAGCCGTTAGCACCAACAGTATCGGCAAAATCTTGACTCACAGGTGCGCCACCAATGATAACTGGAATATTCAACTCCTGACGTTTTATCTCCTCGATAATCAATTTCATAAAAGGCATCGTCGTTGTAAGCAACGCAGACAGCCCAATAACGTCTGCATTAACTTCGCGAGCCGTGGCAATAATGTCTTCCGCCTTGGTATTGACACCTAAGTCCACAACTTTGAAACCTGCTCCCTCTAACATCATACCGACCAAGTTTTTTCCTATATCGTGCAAATCACCAAATACAGTTGCCATCACGACCGTGCCCTTGGGCTTTGATCTTACCTCCGTTAAAATTGGTCTAATAACCTCAAGGCCAGCTTTCATTGCACGTGCGGCAAGTAACATCTCAGGAACAAAAAGCTCACCTGACGCAAATAAATCGCCCACTTCCCCCATCGGCGGAATAAGGCCCTCGTCTAGAATATCTAATGCACTTTCTCCATCCTCGACGGCTTTAGTAACCAACTCAGGACACAGCACCTCATCAAAATCCATTACAGTTTGATATATGTCTTTAAAAATTTGTTTTCGATCTTCTCGGCGAAATTCACTGATACCAGAATACTTTGATCCGATACCCATGAATCCCTTTCCACCTTTTATCTCTGCAGCTACTCCTTCGGGACCACTCTCAACTTGACCGGCATATGGTCTATCACCCTCGTTGAAACGATTTACAGCCTCAATCGCTGTACGTACATTCTCGGGAGGTGTTTGAGCGCTAAAACTACAGAGGTACAGAAAAAATTTCTTACCGTGAGGGCCACGACTACCAACTTCCATATATTCATGAATTCGTTGTGTGATTTCCTCCTTCGTGCCCACTTGCAATAACAGTGTTCCTACGCCAAAACTCAACGCACACTCTCTTTCATCGGCATATTTGCGTGCACGCTCCGTCCCAACACGGAAACAATCTGGGTCCTGTATCTTGAGGTATTGAGGTGTCACCTCTAGCTTTACGTCCCAATATTTTTCTATGTCAGCTGCGAAGGAATCACCCCACCAGTTGTCGCTCCGAACACCTGGCCTATCACCACACAACTTACGCAATTTTAAGAGATAAGGAACCGAAAACTCCTCAAGAATTTCTTCTGTAATAAACGGCAGAGAACCGACGGCATCTTTTCCATTAGCTATATCGGCGTCCGGCACAACCTTGAAATATGCATTTATGTAGGGCGCCAACACTTCCTCTACCAGAAAATCCATCAACTTATGCACGAATTTTGGTTTTTCCTGCATTGCCAAAATTAAGTTTTCAAACTGCATTACTTGGGCTGCTAGATTTATAGGAGAACAGTAGTGGATATAGTGAGTATAACCGGTCAGCTCCTTACAAAGTTGCAATACATCCAAAACCCAAGGCATTCGCCCCGATTTAAATGGGTCAGGCGCCTTCATTCGGGCCAGATCTTTTTCGTCGTTTATGATAACTTCCGTATTGTCCAAGGCAGGATAGAGCTCATCAAACCAGGCCATGTTCCCACCCAGCGCCTCTGCTTCAACAGAATAGACATCCCAAACCATATCCGGCACGTGAAACCCCATTTCTTGCTGCACGTCTAGGCTACCGCGCACAAATAATTCGGGATTACTGAAAAACTCGCGGCCATTATGGCCGCCATATTTCATACAGAACTCCGCCATCTGCGTGGTAACAGGCACCCAATCTGCCTCACCGCCATTAATTATTTTTTTATATTGCTCGACCCCTTTGCTAAAGTCGTACTCGTAATTTGACATTGCAATCTCCCTCGTCGGTAGTCACCGGTTTACTATACAGCGCCACGATGTGCCTCAGCCACTCGAGCCCATGCCCGCAACCACACACCTTAACAACTGCGCCGAAGCTTAGTATAATTTACGAGGGCTAAGACGGAGATCATCGTCATGAAAAGAGCCCAAACCGCCACGCCAGCAGACATAATTCTATCTAAACTGCATGATTAACTCATCCTTGCAAACAGGGGAGGATCGGTCAAGGGTATGATGCTTTTATAGATTTTGTTATTTCAATTCCGTCTTTTTTTCTGTTTGATCGTTTCAAGACTTTCACCGTCGTCTTTCGAACAGACAAGACCTTCATTCAACGCACGGCCTATCCAAGCATCAAACTGGGAGGTTTCAATCCCCATAAATTTCTGGATTTGGGACTTCGTTCCTAACCCTGCCGCCATAGCACCTACGAGTTGCTCGCAAAATAGCTTGAAAAATTCATCGCCAGCTTTTCTTTGTCCATGGACTTCTTGCTGCCCGATACCATTAGTCGCTATCCGGTGAGCAAAGTATTCACGTATGACTTCTGGATTTTCCAAATTATGATCTTCTAAGGGCATAAGTCCTAGGCTAAGAAGGGCCTGATTACCGAGAGGGTTATCGGTGCCTTGGCGTACGAATGATGGCACCCACCTTTCCTTGCGATTCTCCTCCGCACCAAGCCACACACCACCTTCTCGCCGAGACTCAACCATAACGGCAAAGTCTGATAAACAGTATTGATAACGGTTCGCACGCATAGCGTTAGCTACGCGAAATCGCGCATCAGGCGAGAAAGGTGTGACTAACGTCAGATAACCTGAACGTATATAATCTCTATGGCGCTTGGTAACGACCGCCTTTTCTAGACTATTTGAGAGGATACAAATAGCGCGACCACCTGTTTCTAAAGCCGCACTGATGGCCCGACGATCAACCCCACGCATGTCACTCGAAATAACTGTTATATCTTCGGCACTGCAGCGCTTGGCCAAGGTCACAGCAAATCGACACCCTTCATCAGAACTATCCCTCGAACCAACTACACACACTCCTCCGCGGCCGAGACCTTCAACAGGACCTGCACCAAATAGTAATGGTAGTGCAGTGTTCTGAAGACGTTGCGCCAACCGCACGGGGAACTCTGGATCTGTCTCTCCAACAACCCATATTCCCATGCCCGACCAATAGTCCAGCGCTTGCATCAAAGTCGGCATACTTTCCAGTAAAAGAGGTATTGGAGGGATGACTATATCATCCTTTGCCAAATCTTCAGCAATTGACGGGTGTTCACCATGAAACAGATCGCCTATAGATAAAGATCTATCTTTTAGCCACGCTTGCAAGGTCCTGAACGCGGATGGGGAAAGAGGCTTGAATTTATCCTGTAGTTGACCAATCCGCGTTGTCAGCAGAACGGTAATTTTGGTTTCAACACTCAGTGCTTCCCAGGCCATTAACCCTCCAAACCTAACAGACTAGAAGGATCCGACGTGCATATGCTCACACAAGCATTAGTCTTGTCCCAAATTTTTGCCATATTAGTAAATTTACCTTTTATTCAGACAGGGCCAACTTTTAAGAATTATCCACTTTTTCTATTCGCTTAATATGTTAGTAAAGATGAGAATCCATGTCTATAAATTGAAAAGGGGCGTTAGTTGACCAAAAATAAAAAACCACTGTGGGATAGTCAGAAACAGAAAGATTATTGGTTGGAAAAGAAACAAGCTGTCCTTAGGGCGGAAGAAAGGCGGGATGGGAAGCACACAGCAAAACATATCGACAGCATCTGGAAAGACCTAACAAACGATGAAAAGTCAATTATAGAATATCTTGTTCTCTCAGCGCACAGCACTTTTATAGCTAAATTCGAAGATGACACATTTAGTAGTTTGACCTCCAAAGGGCTATTACAAATCCCTCCGGGCGTCGGCACTCTATTTATGCAAAAAATGGAGACGGCATACAGGGTTCCCGTTGCTGTGTGGGCAGTACTATCGAAAGAGCATACCCGATTTTTCTCTCATCCATCCAGTCCTATCAGTAAACACTTAGCGGATCTTAAAAAGGGCATTGGTTCCCGTATAGATAAACTGATTTAATTAATGTAGCTCGCTGATTTCCACATCTAATTAAAGACAGCTTGATCGAAGACGTTCTTAAGAAAATAAAGCCCTAATACACAAAAAGCACATGCAATAAAAGGGGTCACGATCCAACCTAAGCCTATTTTACCCAAGACTCCCCACTGAATGCCGCGCCCACCCCGTATCAAAGCAATACCAATCACAGCTCCAACCACAGCTTGTGAGCTGGAAACTGGCACCAAGGGTATAGTTGGCAGGCCTTGCGATTGCAAAATGGCTTCCAGCCCTTGCGAAGCGAACAAAAACAGTACGATAGAGTGGGAAACAACAGCAACCCACGCGGCGATAGGTGACAGTGGGAGTAAGTTAGAACCAACGGTCATCATAACACGCTTGGAGTAAGTGAAAACACCAACACCAATCGCAATCGACCCCAGTAAAAACAATTGCTGTGTGCCTGAAAAAACCCACGTTTCGGTGATATTGAAGTCAGTAAAAGGGTTAGCAGGAACAAATACCCCAACAACATTCGCTATGTTATTTGCCCCCAAACTATATGAACCGACTACGCCAGCAAGAATAAGACCGATGCGGGTGTAGGTATCCCTTCTCAGTAGATGTAGTTTAGTATGGCGTATAGGCCCAACCACCAATTTATAAATGATCGCTGAGAAAACAGCGGCCAGTACGGGGCACAAAACCCAAGTAGATAAAATATTTGCTAGGGTTTTTGTTTCTGTTGGAGTTCCGCTAAATAAATTCCATCCAATTATAGCGCCAACAATTGCTTGACTAGTTGAGACCGGCAGTCCCGTCTTAGTCATCAAATATACAGCGAAAGCTGCCGCAAATGCAGCCATGAATGAACCCGGAAGAGTGTTAATGGCACCAAGTTTACCTAGAGTTTCAGTGGTACCGGCCCCACTAATAACTGCCCCAAGAATCACAAATACGCTACAAACTATTGCAGCCGTAGTGAAACGCACCATACCGGAACCCACAGCCGTGCCAAAAACATTCGCCGCATCGTTAGCGCCTAGTGCCCATCCTAAAAATAGGCCACTAGATAGGAATATAAGGATGGTTATATCCATAGATTTAAAGCTATCAAACGGTCCGTTTGATTACGTAAATTGCTAGCCGATCAGCAACATCCTCGGACCAGTCAGCAATATCATCAATCTTCTCTGCAAATTCACGCAAATGTATTTTAGTTGCTAGATCAAAATCGGATTCAAAAATTTTTCTTTTTAAACGCGTACTTGCTTTATCAGCTTCCGTTTCAAAATAAACCACCTTATGATTATGATCGCCAACAGCTTCTATATTGCGAAAAAAAGCTCGCGAAGCGAGAACCACGGCTTCGACCGCGTCGCAGCTAGCAGTCACAAGAGCCTGAAAACCTTCGATACAATGATCTGGAACTTCGGGCTTCTCAACATCAAATGACCAAAAAACACCCTCAATTAGGTTAATAATATGATCCAAGTTTTCGAGCAACCCTAATACATCTCCGCGGGATTCCGGTATCAGAGTCTGTGTATAGAGCTGAGTTTCGACTTCACGCCGTAGTCGATCAGCTTCGCTTTCCAAGCGATCAACATGATGGTGCTTTTCAGAAAACTGATCGGAACAACCTTCCACCAAATAAGCGTCGACCGCGCCTCTAAATACTAAGGCTGATTCTGATAATGCATCTAGAAATTGATCAATTTTTACTTCTAGGTCCTTAGTTCGATGGAAAAGTCGAACGTCCTTACTAAATTTCATAAAATCATCCTATCTATAGGAATTTCGAAGAATTGCTTGTTATAGCTCTATTATTGAGCTCAAACAGAATTCGGAAATTAAAAATAAATCGAAGAATTGATTATTTTAATTCGCCTTTTTTTCTGGGGCGGACCCAGTGATACGTCGACACAATCTATAAATGCGATCCATGTGTTCAACAAACTCTCGTTCACGAGTATACGTTTTTAGCCTATTTGGTGCATCCGCCGTCAGACGTTCGATAACACGCTGGGCCGCTTCCATGGTTAAGGAAGCGATGGTGTTTTTTGTATCTCGAACCCGTTTTATGGACTCGGCATCCTCTTCTGCCACTGCCTTCACAGTATTCTTTAATGCAGAATAGACTTCTTGATGATATTCACGGATGATGTCGAGGGTTCCCTCACTGACAACAATGTCTTCTTCAATTCTGTGCACACCAACACGAATCATATTATTTTGCATAATATCACCCATGTTTTCAAATCGATCTGCAGTTTGTAAGAGATAGGTAAGTTCCTCTGCCTGTTGATCGGTTAGACTTGTCTTGCTAAGTTTTCCAAGAAAAATAACTATATGGCCATACAAAGAATCAACTTTCTCATCTATATCAGCGATTTCTTGAAGGTCAGCTCGGCTACCTGTTAGAACTGCGGGCATTACCTTTTCAAACATGTCGATGACGTTGTCACCGAGACGGCCAATCTCGAGCCGACAACGCACCAACGCTAGCTGCGGTGTTGCTATGAGTTCTTCCGCAAGAAATTTCGAGTGTAAAGCCTCACTTTCAGCCTGATCACCCCCAGATCGATCGGGGACCAACCATTCGCAAAAACGCGCGAAGACCGTCGTTAAAGGCAGGAATAGAAAAGCTATACCAACGTTAAATAAAGTATGCGCATTCGCGATTTGCCGTGGTGTTTCTTTAGCCAATTGCTCTACACCAGAAAGTTCTGGGTACGACGGAGAAATCAAACGACAAAGTTCGGCCAAATGCGGTATAAAAACAAATATAAGAGCAACTCCCACGAGCTTAAACGTTACGTGAGCAACGGCAACACGGACGGCTTCACGGGGTTTCCCGATCGAAGCTAAGCCAGCTGTGGCACACGTTCCAATGTTGGCACCAAGAGCGAGGGCAATGCCAGCCTCCAGAGTAATAAGCCCTTGCTGAGCAAGTACGATCACAACTCCCATTGTAGCCGATGATGATTGAATAAGTGCTGTAAACACCGTAGCAACCAATATACCTACAAACGGATTTCCAACATCTTGCATCAACTGGATGAAAGGCTGATACGTCCGAAGGGGTTTCATGGCGTCACTCATGATAACCAAACCGAAGAAAATCAGACCAAGACCCATAATCAGCTTGCCATAAAGCTTAATTTTTTCCTGACGCCCTACGAACAATAAGATAAATCCAACACTGACGAGTAAAAGGCCGTATTTTTTTACCGGAAATGCAACAATTTGAGCAGTGATAGTAGTGCCAATATCAGCTCCTAGGATAACACCTATGGCCTGAGACAAAGACATCATGCCCGCTGTAACAAAACCTACTAGCATTACAGTTGTCACAGAAGAGGATTGAATCACCGCGGTGATGCTAGCACCGGTAAGGAGTCCGGCAATGCGGTTATTCGTCAAATGACCCAAAATTTCTTTCATGCGATTGCCCGCAACTGCTTTTAAAGCATCGGACATTTGATCCATTCCATAAAGAAATATTGCCAATCCGCCGAACACGCGCATTCCCATCAGTCCCCATGGGATTTCCTTACCAACAGGCGAGATGGCAGCAAAGACCGGCGCGGAGGCCAGACACACGATAGCCGCCATCGCAAGGCAAAACGGAATGCCTATATTACTGTTAAAAAAGTAGAAGTTAGCCTTCATGCATGTACCTTTTAAGGTTTATAAGTTTTGCGGTACCGGCAAAGGAAGAAACGTGAATTGCTAAACTTTAAAACTTAACCAATCACCCACCGCCCTTTTGCCGGGAGACCCGAATCTTAGCAAATTGGAGCAAAAAGATCCTTCAGGACTAGCTGAAAGACGCCCCTAAACAGTATAAAATTTCTCTAAGAACGAAAAAAATGTTCCCACAATTACTCAATGTTTGCCAATTCATTTATCAGATAAAGCTCATTGTATTTTTAAATATGGAACCTTTTAGAGCACAATAGCCTGAACATTAAAATTACGCTTCGGACAAGTATGGCCGTCTAAATATATTTCGAACAGAAAGTATCTGATTATGCTTTAATGTGATTAGTAAATAAAATTCAACCGCTTCGCTAAAAATCCACTTGCACTAGCATCGAGGGGGTGACATTTGTGAAAATCAGTTTAGATAGTTTGCGTGTAAAATTGGTTGCTATCCTAATATAACTTACGACGATAAATATGCCTCGTTTCTTACATTTTACTGACATGCACCTCCGACACCACCAACCCGGAAGCGCAAGTAATCCGATGCGGTTATCTCGTTTAATGCCAGTAACCCTAGAACAACTCGGATTGCGCATAGGCGAGCACAAACCTGACGTTACAATTATGACTGGCGACCTATTAGATATCCCTCATGAGATGACTGATGGAGAAAATTCGGCTACCAGTTTATACGCCCAATTGCTAGCCAAGATAACCGCAGATTATCAATTGGTAAAAAACTGGTTTGAAGGAACAGGTATTCCCTACTTAGTAATACCTGGGAACCATGACCACGAGCCCACTTTTGAAAAAATTTTTGGTAATACTAGGGGTCCCCGAGACCTGGCTGGCTTTCGCTTTTTCAGTTTTTGGGACCGGCTAGGAACAAACCGCCAACCTGAGCGTGTTGGGGCAAGCGCAGATCTTTTCCATACGGCGCTCAACGCGCCCGAAAACGATTGTCCTCAAATCCATCTACAACACTACATGATCGATCCACCGACGCGTTCCAATGGTTGGCAATACGAGTACAAAGGCGCAGCAAAAATGAACCGTGCTGTCGAACAAAGCTGTCGAGTGCGCGCCGTACTGTCGGGCCACTATCATCCGGGAAGCTTGGTAAATACTATTGGTGGCGTGACCCACTCCTTGCCTCCTGCCTTTTGCGAAGCACCACACATTTATAGAATCTATGACTTTAACGGAGATAAGGCACCTGTAATTACGGATTTTTCCCTTGATACTTAAATATGTTCGCAAACCCTATCACTTGTGACCGGCTTGGTCCCTTTAACCCTTTTTGATGCACCACTCTGATCAAATCGAAAACGATCTCTACTATAGGCAAGGTAAAAAAATTGAAGAAGCACTTCTGCAAAGGTCACTACAATACCCTAATCTTTTAGAACTATATTGTAATGCTACCTTTAGATCTAAGTGTATCACAGGGATGCCCCTCATCCTTACGCCTACCCAATTAATCCTTGCTGCTTCCATCCATAAAAGAATGAGGGAGTAATGTATATGAAATACCAACATTAACGAAACATCTTTGCGCTACCCGATATCGATTAATCTAAGCGAAGAAATCGACGATAAGCCGGTTCAGCGAGAAGGGCTTCCGCAGCTGACCTCGCACCTGCCGGAGACCAATGCCCATCGCAATCACGATAAAAATCGGTCCAACGTCTCTGGCTGGCGAACCATTTTCTTAGATCAATAAAGTGTAGTTTTTCGTGTTCCTCACCCAGATGATTTAGAATGCTAATTAAAGGTGAAGGTTCAGTACGCATATCTGCAGGGCGTGGAATCACCAATACATAAAAAATTTTCCCCTCTGCCTCATTAAGCATTTGTTCAAGAACATAAATTAAGCGTTCTGCTTGTTTTTGCGTAAAATCATAGTAACCAGAATAGGTTGATGCAGAGGCTTTCCCTCCTATTTTTAAGCGTGACTGATTAAACCCATAAAGTCGGCGCAAATAATTAACGGCATTTGAAGTATACGTGAAATTTCGCAGGAGCCTATTAAAGAAGCGGTGTTTTTCACGCCGAAAATCCCGTTCTAAAATACCGCGCTGGTTTGCATTGGCATATTCCAATACGTAATTCCCATTTTTTTCTACAAAGTAGGGTCGGTATTGATTAGGGTAAGAGTTGGCATGCGCAGGATCATCGTCCGTAAAATCGTTGTCCGGCAATAATCCAAATAACACAATGCTATGGTGAAAACGTTTGGCGAGGTTTTTATATAAGAGCAAGGACTGGGTCGGTCCAAAATGACCTGATGTACCAAAGTTTAAATGCTCAATGCCTGTCTCCGATTCTAGGATATCTGTAGTTCGGTCTTCACGATTAAGTCCATATCCCTCAATGAACGAATCCCCTATAACCACAACTCGGGATGGCTTGCCATGACTTTGGCGCATACGATCTCGCGCCCCGTATGAATTTGTTCTATAGGTAACGCTAAAGCATGACTTGGTGTGAACGTACTCAACATCCGGCTCATGCCAAATCCCGAAATCTGGATTTCTATTCACCCAAAAAGGGCGAAGTCCCGGTATTAAGTAATTTGGCTTATCCGCTGCGATAAGTCCTAATTCTATAACGGCAATGCTAATTAGCTCTGCGGTAACAAGTGATACCGCAATTACACTAAAAAACCCCTTTCCCCACTTTTTGATATTACGGGTTATTATTTTTCGGAAGACTGCCATAGATTATTGATTCCAACATTTATAAACAATTTTTACTGCCTAATTCACGAAAAAAGCGTTTTCGGCGAGTACAAACCCCAATATGCGTCGCCTAGTCACACATTTACGCAAAAGCACTTTGAAAAAATTTAAATTCAAGTATTTGCCATGAAATGATTTTCCGTAGTATTCGACGACTATTGTCCACACCTAAATTCATTCAACTAAAATATTTAATTCAGGTATCAAATCAGCACAAACCAAAGAAGCGCTGGAAGCGTAAGGAAAGATAGTAGGGTCGATATAAACACTGTTCCCGCAACCTCAGCTGGATGAAGCTTATACATCTGCGCGAATAAGTAATTAAAGACCGCAACTGGCATAGCACACTGAATAATCAAAACTCCACGCACTGCTCCTTCGAACGCCATTAGTTCAGCTAGGCCCCATCCAACTACTACCCCCATTCCGATGCGTAAAACAGATAGGCTCGCACTGCGACCTAGCGCGTCTATTTTAAGATCAGCTAAGGAAGTCCCAAGTGTAATAAGCATCATAGGAATTGCCAATGTCCCAAGCAGTTTTAGGCTACGCACAACCCAAACCGGCAACTCCATATCCGTAATCGTTATAAAAATAGCGCCCAGCGCTGCCCAAATTAAGGGAACACGTAACAAGCCACCTATCGACATATTTCCTGCAGTGATAGCCGGGCCGAATATAAATCCCAATACACTACTAACAGTGAAGTACCCAATACCTAACGCCAAACCTGTCGGACCGAAAATTAACATGCAAATTGGCAAACCAATATTGCCAGTATTTGGAAATATCATAGAGGGTAAATAAATTTTTTTATCAAGCTTACAAATCTTTAAAAGACATGCTGCAAATATTGCAAAAATAGCCATACTGATAAGTGCGGCTAAGCCCATTTGCATTAATACATCTTGATTCAGGTTAACCGTGGCAAATGTCTCAATGATTAGACACGGAACGGCAACACTGGTTACAAGTCTAGTAACCATATCAGTATCATAAGGTACATTACGTTTTGCCCAAATATAACCTACCGAGACACAAATAAAGATTGGTATAACTGTGTTAAATATAGCGGAAAGCAAGTGCACGCTTCCTTTAAAAAGTAATTCGGGCGAATAAAATAGCGGGCTAGCGACTAACTATTCCACCCGAGCTATTCGCAAAATATTAGTTGCACCTGGTGTGCCAAAAGGTACGCCAGCTGTGATCGCCAAAGTGTCCCCAGGATCGGCAAATTCTTCTTGACGGGCGGCCTTAATCGCTAAAGAAACCATATCGCGAAAAGTTTGTACGTCGTCTGTATGAACTGAGTGCACACCCCAAGCCAAAGCTAAGCGCCTTGCCGTATCAATACGGGGTGTTAGACCCATAATTGGAACTTCGGGGCGTTCTCGTGACGCTCTAAGCGTTGTTGAACCAGTAGAAGAAAATGTTACGATTGTTGCTGCGGAAATGGTTTTCGCCACCTGACGAACCGCCGCTGTAATGGCATCAGCGGCAGTGGCCTTTGGCGTCTTTCGGCTAGTGACCATATGTTGCAGATAGATTGGATCTCTCTCAACTCGTTGAATAATGCGATCCATCATCTCTACGGCCTGGCTCGGATAGGCACCGACTGCCGTTTCGGCGGATAACATGACAGCATCAGCTCCATCATATACGGCTGTAGCAACATCCGATGCCTCCGCACGTGTAGGATTTGGAGATTCGATCATTGAATCTAACATTTGAGTAGCGATGATTACGGGCTTACCTGATTCTCTACACACATTTACAATATGCTTTTGCAAACTTGGTACTTCTTCAGGGGGAACTTCGACTCCCAAGTCACCACGAGCCACCATAATAGCATCAGAGAGGTCAACTATTTCCTCAAGGCTGTTTAAGGCCATTGGTTTTTCAAGTTTTGCCATAATATTAGCACGACCAGCGACTAACTTGCGAGCTTCCGAAATATCCTGAGGTCGTTGTACAATTGAGAGAGCTACCCAATCAATTCCTATTTTGAGTCCAAAACGAATATCTTTTCGATCTTTTTCGGTTAGAGATGACATTTCAACGACTGCATCTGGTACATTTACCCCTTTATGATTTGAAATTTCACCACCAACATTCACTTTTGTTTTAGCAAAGTCTTCGCCGCAATCGGTCACCTCTAGTCGGATACGCCCATCATTGACGAGTAGCTTCATACCCGGCTTTAAGGCTGCAAAAATTTCGGGGTGTGGCAACTGAACCCTATTCGATGTTCCAAGCTTATTTTTTAAGTCGAAACAGAATGTATCTCCTATATTAAGCGGGGTTGAACCGTCTTCAAAATTACCAACTCTTAGTTTTGGCCCCTGAAGATCAAGTATAACTCCAATTGGACGCCCAAACTGTTGCTCCAAGTGCCGAAGTATCTCTAGTCGCGATTGGTGATCTTCGTAGGTACCATGAGAAAAATTCATCCGAAAAACGTCTACCCCCACCTTAAATAGGTGTTTTATAGTCTCTTCATTAGATGTGACAGGACCTAAGGTCGCAATTATCTTCGCCTTTCTAAAACGCCTCATTAAGGGCACCTTAGATAGAAAAACTTTTTAACTATTCTAAAAGTTAGATTCAATTTGCACTCCTTTTTGTGGGCTTTATATTCTAGGGTGGGAATGTTACGACCTTGTTAACGTTGACAAGATATTATCACTACATTTTAAAATAGTGTACTGGGCTCCGCTCTATGATCAAAAGTTATCTATCCAAAACTTTACTTGCAATGTTGATGGACAAAAAAGCTCGTAAGAAATTCCACGCCATGCGATTAGAGAGACCTGACACAAAAGATAATGTTCAGTCTAAAGACGAGTTTTCCCGGATATCAACGACTAGCTTAAGGGCCGGTGTGAGCGAACGTAAAATTCTAATTGAACAGGCGATGAGGTTACGAAATGCCAAGTCTTATATTTTTGACCAATTTGATCAAAAAACGCGCACCAAGCTCCGAACAATTGCTGGAAAAGCTTTGTGCGAGAATATCGAGGAATAAGGTAACCAGAGAACTTGATTGGAAATGAAAAACTTGAACCTGCTCTAGATCAATTAGAGCTGGAAAAAACCAGCAAACTAGCTGCTGGCATCGTAAGCGGAGACAAACAAGCCCTTGCCCGCGCAATATCGATTATGGAATCGACTCGAACGTATGATCGTCTAAAAGCAGATATTATACTTAGCGATATTTATCCCCATTGCGGCCAAACGCTTAGACTTGGTGTTTCTGGTGCTCCTGGAGTTGGAAAATCCACCTTTATCGAGGCCCTAGGGTTGCATCTGGTGAAATTTGGTCATCGTGTTGCTGTACTTGCGATCGATCCTTCTAGCCCGCGAAGTGGTGGATCAATCTTAGGCGACAAAACGCGTATGGCAAAGCTTTCGCGTCATCCTAACACATTTATCCGCCCTTCTCCATCGAAGGGAGAACTCGGCGGTGTAACAAAACGAACCCGCGAGGTCATTGCTTGTATTGATGCTGCGGGTTTTGACATACTCCTTATAGAAACTGTCGGCGTCGGCCAATCGGAAATTACGATCAAAGCATTAGCTGATATGTTTATACTATTAATATCCCCGGGAGCCGGAGACGATTTACAAGGTATAAAAAGAGGTATCGTCGAACTTGCTGACCTAATTGTAGTTAATAAGGCGGATGGAGATTTTAAAACAATAGCGGATAGAACACTGCACGATTACATGAAAGCCCTCCTTTTAACGGATCCATCGCAAAAAACGTGGCAAACAAAAATTGTAAAATGCTCATCTTTAGAAGGTCACGGAATCGAGGAAATTTGGCCGATTGTCGAAGATTTTCAAAATATGACCCACGGTAAAATTTTCACTGACGAGTATATTGAAAGCCAATCAAAGAAACTGGTGTCGGATGAAATAATGGAGGCCCTGCTTTTGGAACTACAATCTAACCCTGATATGTGTGTTAAATTAGAAGAAATTGAAAAATCTGTTCGCGAAAAAGTTAATACGCCATCGCAGGCTGCGCGTGAAATCTTACAATTGTTTACAAAACAAAATAGCTAATACCTTTTGACATTCTTATATAAAAATTACCAACACGAGAGGTATCTGGATCAAAATACGAAAACCTTGCCTCATTTTCATAATACTAAGAGTAAAGTATAACTTTTAATTGAGAAAATTTTAATAGCGCTATAGTTAAAGTGCTAGAAGCTATTATTTTAAGATTAGCGAACAATCGGTAATTCAAATATTCCATACATAAAAGAAATTAGGCTTATACCGTGACACAAAAAAAACCTTTTCTCATTAAACTTTTGGCTTGTTTACTTATGGTTGTAATGTACGCAAATACTACACAAGCTGCTGATCCTGAAAACACACTTTACATGGATCTTAAGTATGGCCGCGTTGTAATTGAAATGCGGCCTGACCTGGCTCCAAAACATGTTTCACGAATAAAACAGTTAGTACGACAAAAATTTTACGATGGTCTGGCGTTCCATCGAGTAATCGCCGGTTTCATGGCACAGGGTGGTGACCCTAGCGGTAATGGAACGGGTGGATCAGGTACAAACATTCCAGCCGAGTTTTCGGAAGAACCACACGTGCGCGGAACGGCGTCAATGGCGCGGGCACGTGACCCAAATAGTGCAGATTCGCAATTCTTTATAGTACTCGCACGTGCACGGCATCTGGATGGTCAATATACCATTTGGGGCAAAGTCATAGACGGTATGGAGTTTGTTTCAAAATTAAGGAAAGCCGATCCAAATGACCGCTCCGGTATAGTTACAAATCCAGACATTATTATTCGAATGCGTGTAGCTGCAGATCTAAAAAATAAATATTAAGGCGTAAGCACCACTCGGCCCACAATATTTCCCTTTTCTAAGTCGCGAAGAGTGTTGTTGGCCTGGTCAAGTGGTCTCTTGAGTACTGGCAAAGGATCTATCTTGCCCGCACTGACCATACTCATTAACTCATTCATCTCCTCGAGAGAGCCTACGTACGAACCCATCAATGTTAAATTCTTAAGAGGAAACATCGGGGTCGGCAGCTTGGCTGCTCCACCGAACAATCCAACAATGACTAGATGCCCTCCTGTCCCTAATACGCCAAAGGCAAAGTTAACAGTTTCATCTGACCCTACAAAATCCACGATTGCACGAACTCCTCCAGTGAGCTGATAGAGCTGTTTGCGAGCATCACTATCGTTAAAATTAATAATATGTTCAGCGCCTGCTGCCGCAGCTGCTTCAAGCTTAACAGGGTTAATGTCAACAACCACAGTCTTTATCTGCATCATGGCCTTTACGATCTTAACTGCAGCCAGGCCAACACCTCCCGCACCTATAATAACCAAATGTGCTCCTTCTGCCTTAGATTTAAGTTTTTTAAGCGCCCCATAGGCAGTAAGCCCCGAACAAGCGTAGGTAGCGGCCAATTCTGACGCCAAATTACCTATATTCAGTAAATAACGTCCATGCGGTACGATAACGTGTGTCGCATATCCACCAGCGAGATTAATGCCAAGATTTTTGGGATAATTACACAGTTGCTCCTGACCCGATTGGCAATCACTACACTCACCACAGCCAATCCATGGATACACAACTACATTATCTCCCTCTCTCACTTCAGATGCTGTCGGACCCAGGGCTTTGACAGTACCCGTGATTTCATGGCCCAGGGTAAACGGTAATTGATGAATACCGGATAGGTCAGACTTTCGCCCACCTCCAAGCTTAAAATACCCTTCCCAAATATGTAAGTCTGAATGGCAGACACCGCATCCTACAACTGCCAGAAGAACCTCATCACCTTTAGGCACCGGCGTATCCGTATCAACCCTTTCCAAAGGCGCGCCATACTTTTTTATACAGTAGCTCTTCATGCAGATTACCTATCTACTCAGCTCCTTAGTAGCTTGCTCTAAACCCTCCAATGTAAGAGGGTACATACGATCACTTATAATTTGTTTTATCATTTCAATACTTTGAGTATTTCCCCACCACTCTTCTTTTATTGGATTTAGCCAGACAGTATTTGGATAGACGCGCAAAATTCGTTCAAGCCATATTACTCCTGCCTCCTCGTTCCAATGCTCGACTGATCCCCCTGGGTACACAATTTCATAGGGACTCATAGAGGCATCTCCGACAATTATAACTTTGTAGTCGTGCGGATAAGTATGCAAAATATCCAAAGTTGCTGTCGTATCGGCATGCCGGCGACGGTTATCTTTCCAAAGTCGTTCGTAGAGAAAATTATGAAAATAAAAATATTCCAAATGTTTAAATTCCGCTCTAGCTGCTGAGAATAACTCTTCCATTACTTGAACGTGTGGATTCATAGAGCCTCCAACATCAAAAAAAATAAGTAATTTTACAGCGTTATGGCGTTCAGGGACCATACGGATATCTAAGTACCCGCATTTAGCGGTCGATCGAATTGTATCATCAAGATCTAATTCCGTCACAGCCCCCTCCCGCGCAAATCGACGCAAGCGCCGCAATGCTAATTTTATATTGCGAGTCCCAAGTTCAACTGAATCATCAAGATTTTTAAATTCACGCCTATCCCATACCTTAACAGCTGAAAAACTTCGATTGTTATCCTGGCCAATTCGCACCCCTTCTGGATTATAACCGTACGCGCCAAAGGGTGATGTGCCCGCAGTACCTATCCATTTATTACCTCCTTGGTGGCGTTTTTTTTGCTCTTCCAAGCGTTGTTTTAGGGTTTCCATTAATTTTTCCCATCCACCCATGGATTCGATTTGTGCTTTTTCTTCATCAGATAAAATTTTTTCCGTTAACTTTCTCAGCCATTCCTCAGAAATTGCATGAACCTCGCCTTCAGGGGTCTCCACACCATCAAAAACATGGCTAAAAATTTTATCAAACTTATCAAGATTGCGTTCGTCCTTCACCAGACAGGAACGGGATAAATAGTAAAATTGTTCAACATTATAATTCGCATGCCCAGCATCAACTGCCTCGATTAATGTCAGATATTCCCTCAGGCTAACCGGTACACCCGCTTCACGAAGACTAAAAAAGAAGTTTATAAACACTGGCAAGCGCTCCCAAAAATCCTAAAAATTTCAGCAGTTTTAACAGCAATATAGTGGGTTTCGTATAGTGGGTTAATTTTATATTTGTTATTAAAAATTTCGCTCTAATACGGAACCAATATTAACCTATACTTTTAGTTGCTTTCTCTCCGATTCAAAAATGCTAATCGTTCAAGCATATGAACATCCTGTTCATTCTTTAGTAAAGCACCATAAAGAGGTGGAATTAGACTTTTGCTATCACCAGAGCGCAGAACTTCGGCAGGTATCTCTTCTACGATCAAAAGTTTAATCCAGTCTAAAAACTCCGACGTCGACGGCTTTTTCTTAAGTCCTGGGACATCCCTCAGTTCATAAAAAACACTCATTGCCTCTGATACTAGTCGTTTTTGCACATCCGGGTAATGCACCTGGATAATTTCACGCATAGTGGCCTCATTGGGGAAAGATATATAATGGAAGAAACAGCGACGTAGAAAGGCATCTGGAAGCTCTTTTTCATTATTAGAAGTTATGACAACTATTGGACGCTGCTTGGCGATAATGGTATCCTTGGTCTCATAAACGTAAAATTCCATTCGATCCAGCTCAAGCAGGAGATCATTTGGAAACTCAATATCTGCCTTATCAATTTCATCTATTAATAAAACTGGCCGCTTTTCTGATCTAAAAGCCTCCCATAATTTGCCTGGAAGAATATAGTTGGCTATGTCATGTACTCGCTCGTCACCAAGCTGGGAATCGCGTAGACGCGCTACCGCATCATATTCATACAGGCCTTGCTGCGCTTTCGTAGTTGACTTCACATGCCACTGCAAAAGTGGCGCGCCCATCGCCTCTGCAATTTCGTGAGCAAGAACCGTTTTGCCGGTACCTGGTTCACCTTTAACTAGAAGTGGTCTTTCTAATGAAGCCGCGGCATTTACGGCTATTTTTAAGTCCTCCGTAGCAACGTAAGTATCGGTTCCTTCAAAACGTTTAGTCATAAATCCCCCTAGTTTCCCTTTGATGGGCTACAAAAGCGTATTCGAGAGAAGCAAAAAATGATGTCTATAGCACACTCAATTACAAATACCGGTTATTCGATTAGTATTGAAAGTAAAGAATTGCGAAAACCACAATATTATGTGATTCAAACATTTACAGCAGCTTCTAAGTAATCCTCGATACGATAGGAACTCGCAATACGTTCCTCAATGCGGCCTAATCCGCCTCAGCTAAAAGCCCTGCTTTTATAGCATTTAATGCCACCTGGCTATCTTTACTGTTAGGTCCTCCTGCCTGAGCCATATCTGCTCGTCCACCACCACCGTTTCCTCCTAACGCAATTGAACCGACCCGCACTAACTCAACAGCATCTAAACGGTGGGTCAAATCTTTTGTGACACCCACCACTATTGAAGCTTTTTTGTCCGTACTCGAAACCAAAGCGACAACACCCGATCCAATTTGCTTCTTTAGGTCGTCTGCTAGATTTTTAAGATCCCTAGGGGGGACTCCCTCAAGGTATTTTGGCATATACTTGATACCGCCTACATATTCAACATTTGTAACGGTATTCTCTCCATTGCCTGTAGCCATCTTACGGCGGGTGCTCAGCAAATCCCGTTCAAGCTTACGACGCTCATCGATAATCACCTTTATTCTTGCCGGAACATTCAAAAGTGGCACCTTAAGAATTTCCGAGGCTTCATTCAAAGCCTTTTCAATTGACTCAAAATACATCAACGCCCCAGCACCAGTTAACGCCTCAATGCGCCGTACGCCTGCACCCACAGCGGCCTCACTTATTATCTTAAAAAGACCTATTTCACCGGTTCGACCAACATGAGTACCGCCACAGAGCTCAGTGGAATATAACCCTTCGCATGCCCCCATCGAGACAACCCTTACTTCCTCGCCGTATTTTTCGCCGAACAACGCCATAGCGCCCGCAGCAACCGCATCCTCTGCTTCCATAAGTCGGGTGGTAACACTTGTATCTTCTTTAATACGTAAATTTACTTCCGATTCAACAGCTAACAAGTCAGCTGGTTCAAGTGCATTGGGATGCGAAATATCAAAACGCAACCTATCTGGCGCGACCATTGAACCTTTCTGAGTAACATGTTCGCCAAGCCGACGGCGGAGAGCCTCGTGCAATAAGTGCGTAGCCGAATGGTTGCATCGAAGCGCATTGCGGCGATTAGGATCAACTTCCAAAGTAACTTCTTGTCCATTCAAAATTGCCCCGTCTTCAACCGAGACACAATGGATAAATAAGTCCCCAACGCGTTTCTGGGTATCGGTTACCCGCGCACTTAGCCCACTGCCCCCAACAACCCCCGTATCACCAAGTTGCCCACCAGATTCACCATAGAAGGGGGTTTGGTTAAATAGTACTAATCCATTTTCTCCACGACTAAGCTCATCCACACGCATTCCATCTTTAATAATAGCGACTACTTGGCCTTCCACTTTCTCTGTCTCGTAACCAAGAAAATCCGTGACCCCAAGCTCATCCCGAAGATCAAACCAAAGTATCTCATCAGCTGCATCACCCGAACCTGACCAAGCTTTTCGAGCTTCAGCGCGCTGCCGTTCCATTGCTTTATTAAAACTCACTGTATCAACATCGATGCCGCGCGGACGCAGAGCATCCTGCGTTAAATCAATAGGAAAACCGTAAGTGTCATAAAGCTTAAAAGCAGTCTCTCCATCCAAACATCCGCCTTGATTTATATTTCTTGTAACCTCATCCAAAAGCTTAAGGCCACGATCAAGCAGCTTCTTGAACCGTAACTCCTCTGATTTCAACGTTTCCGTTACCAAAGCCTCGGCACGCAGAAGTTCGGGAAAGGCCTCTCCCATTTCCTCGACAAGCGCCGGAACTAACCTCCACATCAAGGGATCCTTACATCCCATAAGATGGGCATGACGCATAGCTCTTCGCATAATTCGACGCAAAACATAGCCACGCCCTTCATTCGACGGAAACACACCATCCGCTATTAAAAAGGCACACGACCTTAGATGATCCGCAATTACTCGGTGTGAAGTGTTAAATTCCCCATCTGCCTTTGTTTGAGAGTTATCTGCAGAACATTCTATTAATCTCCGCATCATATCCGTTTCATAGTTGTCGTGCGTTCCTTGCATTACGGCAGCTATTCGCTCTAATCCCATACCCGTATCGATTGAAGGTTTTGGCAAATCAATACGCCTATCAAGCGTAACTTGCTCAAACTGCATAAAGACAAGGTTCCAAATTTCGATAAAGCGGTCGCCATCCTCGTCAGGTGAACCAGGAGTTCCACCTGGAATATGATCTCCGTGATCAAAAAATATCTCGGAGCACGGGCCACAAGGCCCAGTATCCCCCATAGACCAGAAATTATCCGATGTCGGAATCCGGATAATCTTATCATCCGGTAAACCTGCTATTTTATGCCAAAGTACCGCCGCCTCTTCATCCGAAGAATGCACAGTCACTAAAAGCCTATCTTCTTGTAGCCCAAATTCCTTTGTAACCAAATTCCATGCTAGTTCTATCGCATGGTCTTTGAAATAATCACCAAAAGAGAAGTTACCAAGCATTTCAAAAAATGTATGATGGCGTGCCGTATAGCCAACATTTTCTAGATCATTGTGCTTACCTCCCGCCCGAACACATTTTTGCGTCGTCGCAGCACGGCTGTATTCCCGTTTCTCTATCCCTGTAAATACGTTCTTGAACTGCACCATTCCCGAATTAGCAAACATCAAAGTTGGATCATTATTCGGAACCAACGGTGACGA
Source organism: Magnetovibrio sp. (assembly GCA_002721825.1). GTDB lineage: Bacteria > Pseudomonadota > Alphaproteobacteria > Rhodospirillales > Casp-alpha2 > TMED8. The sequence goes on along the minus strand of PBLS01000048.1, from coordinate 5,159 downwards.
TGAAATCACCTCATGCCCATTGGATCTAAAATATTCCAAAAAAGACTTTCGAATTTCGTTTACTGTCGGCATGCGTGTAATATCCCATATGCGTTATTAATAGTATCAACTAAAGTCTTTATTAGACTGAAGGTTTAGCGCGACAAATCTTGTAGGTCAAAAAAGAGGTCGTCCAAAATGTAATTTGGACGACCACAGAAAGTAAACGCTAATAATGTTAAAGCGTAAATAGAATTGTACTTTATGCTTCTCCTGTGATTTTTGCTTGAGCTTCGTCTTCTCCTTCTGCCATATCACCAGCCCCAACCATCATTTCTTCCGCAATCAAACCTGCATTCTGTCGGATTTTATTTTCTATTTCCACTGCCATCTCGGAATTATCACGCAGAAATCCTTTTGCATTTTCACGACCTTGACCAATTCGAGTAGAATCATAGGAAAACCAAGAACCAGATTTTTCGACGATGCCCGCCTTAATACCAAGATCAATTAATTCTCCCATTTTTGATACACCTTCCCCATACATAATATCAAACTCGACAACCTTAAAAGGTGGAGCTAACTTATTTTTGACCACCTTTACACGGGTTTGATTGCCCACGACTTCATCTCGGTCTTTGATTGAACCTATCCTGCGTATTTCCATTCGTATGGATGAATAAAACTTAAGTGCATTGCCACCGGAAGTGGTCTCGGGATTACCAAACATTACCCCTATCTTCATACGAATTTGATTTATAAATATAATCATAGTCTTGGACTTGGACACGGAAGCTGTGAGCTTTCGCAGTGCCTGGCTCATCAAACGGGCCTGTAACCCTACATGAGTGTCGCCCATCTCACCTTCTAATTCCGCCCGTGGGACAAGAGCAGCCACGCTATCAACTACCAGCACATCTACAGCCCCAGAACGTACCAGAGTATCAGCAATTTCAAGAGCCTGCTCACCAGCATCTGGCTGCGAAATCAGTAGTTCTTCAATATTAACTCCGAGTTTTTTAGCGTATACTGGATCAAGAGCATGCTCTGCATCAACAAAAGCACAAGTGCCCCCCGCCTTTTGAGCCTCAGCAACAGCATGGAGAGCTAAAGTTGTCTTACCCGAACTCTCTGGACCATAAACCTCCACGATACGTCCTCGCGGCAAACCTCCAATACCAAGTGCAATATCCAGCCCAAGAGAACCTGAAGAAATGGCCTCTGCCTCAACCACTTGATCAGACCCTAATGTCATGATGGAGCCTTTTCCAAAAGCACGTTCAATTTGAGTCACGGCTGCTTCTAGTGCCTTAGATTTATCCACCTTTTCATTCTCCACCAAACGTAATGCACTATTGGACATCATCTATTCTCCTTATTTTCCATAGGGTATTTAATATTGCAACACGAACGAATGTACTCTTTTTGTTCTATATTTCAACGTTTTTTTTAAATTGTTGATAATACAACATAATTTGTTTTATGTTCACATTATGTATTGCTAAATTAGAAGATTTAAATATTAATAAATTTACCATTAACTAATTTGTTACTATAGAATTCAACAACGAATCTATTATGGCAGGCCAAATACAAAAAAGTTAAATGTTTCATGATCCTGTAAGTCTTACACTGTCTTCTATTCTATAAGCGCTTCCTTTACTTTTGCGGCGAGGTCCTTAAGGGTGAAGGGCTTGCCAAGAAAATGCAGAGTACCGTCGCGACCAATTTCGTCGCGATATACGTCTTCTGTATAACCCGACATTAGAATTACTTTGATATTTGGTAACTCTTGGCGAACCAAACCAACAAGAGTGTAGCCATCCATACCTGGCATAATTACATCGGAAACAATTATATCAATAGATGCATCAGTTGCATTAATTACGTCTAGAGCCATTTCCCCATTGACGGCTTCTAAAACCGTATAACCTTTGTTCTCAAGTGCTCTTTTCGCAAACATTCGTACAGCATCTTCATCCTCTACCAATATTACGGTCGCGCTACCAGTAAGATCTCCTTCAGGATTTTTTTCTATAGATGGTAATTTACTATTATATTGTTCTCTCGAGGGTGAAGTCTCATTTTTAAAAGCGCTTGACACAGGGACAGGCTTATCAAACTCAGGCAAATAAATGGAGAATTTCGTTCCCTGACCTGGGGCACTATCAACGAAAATAAAACCTCCTGACTGATGGACAATCCCATAAACTGTAGAAAGACCGAGCCCTGTACCCGCCCCCGCTTCTTTGGTTGAAAAGAAGGGCTCGAAAATGCGTTCCATATTTTCTTTAGAAATACCGGTACCCGTATCCCAAACGTTAATCAGAACATACTGACCAATTGGCATCAAATCGTGTCCTCGTTGTACAGGTTCGTTAAGGTTAACGTTCTCCGTACGTATAGTTATTGTGCCCCCGCCTGGCATAGCATCACGTGCATTAACACAGAGATTAATTATAATCTGGTCAAATTGGCTTTTGTCTCCCATTACCGATACAAGTTCGCGCCCATGGTCAAAGATAAGTTCGACTTTTTCGCCAATAAGACGACGCAGCAAGCTATTGAGGTCATTTAATGCCTCGGAGATATCAATGCTCACAGACTCTAATGTCTGCTTTCTGGAGAAGGCTAAAAGCTGGCGCACCAGGTTGGTAGCTCGGTTTGCGTTTTGACGAATTTGTTGTAAGTCAGAAAAGCTAGGGTCATTAGGTCCATGGCGTGTAAGTAAGAGATCACAGAAGCCGATCATTGCTGTTAAGAGATTATTAAAATCATGAGCTACGCCACCCGCTAATTGGCCAACCGCCTGCATCTTTTGTGACTGAGCAAACTGAACTTCTAAATTTTTCTGTTCGGTATTATCAACGAGATAAAGGATGATACCCGATTCTTCTTTATGGATATCCGCTAAACGGGATGCGTAAAGTGAGATAGTAAACTCCCGGGCACCCGCACCCGGCATTCGAACCTCTATATGAGCAGCAGATGCTGTTTCCATGACGAGCTTGGATAATGAACTTTTAAGATCGCCTTGATCTTCACGTGCCAAATAATCCGTGAATGGTTTGTTAAGGATAGCATCGTAATTAAGACCAAGCATTTGCATAAACGCTTGGTTGGCATCTCTCACACTCCCGTTAAGGTCTAGTAACACCATGCCTATAGGAGCTTGGTCAAATAGCTCCTGTAAGCTCCTAAAAGTCTGGGGGACATCCAGTGAATTATCATAATTAAAAGACTTGGATAACCCAGATGAATCTTGCGTTGGACCAAATCCCGAGGCAGCGTCTAATCCTCTCCAAAACTCCTCGCGAATAACAATAGAGCGCGTATATGCTATATCGCCATCTGACGTTTCTTTATGCGTTTGTTCTAGTTTTGCGAGAAAACTACGGCCCTCGCCATCCATTACGGATAACAAACCATTATCACCAACATCAGCTACAAATTCGCCAAAAGCCATGCCGATTAAATGCTCCGGTGGCTTCCCTAGCCAATGAGCAAGTGTTTGATTAGCGTATAAAATAATACCTTCTCCATCAGCGGAAAACATCCCAATTGGAAGAAAATCTATCAGGTCACTGGTTCTTTCCTGTTCTTCTATGCGCACCTGCTCTATTTCTCGAGCAGCCGTAACATCACTGACTCGCAGAACCATATGTTTTTCATGAAGATACTTAGCTTCATTCCTGATAATTGGATCAACACGAATATTAAGCCAAGTTCTGGCTTTTATATTATTAAAAGAATTGAATTGACTATATCGAATTATCAATTCAGCGACTGCCGAACGCCCATCTAACGATTCTGAAATAAGACGTTCAACTTTCTGAATTCCCTCGGCCTCTGCTTTTGCAAGTTGGCGCTTAAAATCCTCTATACTTTCTAGACTAAAGAATGTTTCTCCATTGTCAGCAACAGGCAACAATTCATATAAAGCTGGATTGGCATAGACCACCTTTCCTTTCGAATCAGCGATAATTATTCCGTCTTCATCTATCTCCATAGCTAAACTTGCGAACGGTTTGTCAGAGTCTTTTTGCAAATAAGATACAAACGCGAAAATCAAACTTAATATGCTTAAACCGCCGAAAATTTTCGCTACAAGTGAGGATTGAGGGTGATCCCATTGAACCGCCCCTAGAAATCCAAGCGCGATAAGCGCTATAACCAACCAAAAGTCCGCTCGTTTAATCAACGTTTTTTTTGACACTGGAGAAGTCGTAACTCCCGTCGGTTTTTTAAATTTGCCCTTTTCCAACATGCTGCCCCAATTAATGGAGAGGTAAATCACCACGCTGACGCATAATATATCCTATTATCTCGGCGACAGCTGTGAAATGCTCTGGTGGGATTTCCTGATCGAGTTCAACCGTATCATAAAGGGCACGTGCTAAAGGCGGGTTCTCAACTATTGGGACATCGTGCTCCTCAGCTACGCCCCGAATTCTAAGTGCTAAATGATCTAGTCCTTTGGCAATACAAATAGGGGCATCCATTTCTCCAAGTTTATATTTTAACGCAACCGCAAAATGGGTCGGGTTAGTGATAACTACATCAGCTTCGGGGACTGCCTGCATCATCCGTTGCTGATGTCGTTCAGCCCGAACTTTGCGAATACGCGCTTTGATTTGGGGATCACCCTCTTGTTGCTTCTGTTCGTCTTTTACCTCTTGCTTCGTCATGCGCATCTGTTTCATGTGAGTTTTCTTTTGGTAGATGAAATCGAGAAATGCTAAAACTGTCATCACTCCAACAGTACCCGTCACAAGAGCTATCGCTAGCAAGTGGATCCGATCAATAGTATGTGGTAGGGCAATTTGTGCAATTAATTCAACATCCCCCAACAGTGGTAAAGCCATACCTAAACTCACCAGAGTTACAACGCAAAGCTTCACAAGACCTTTCAAAAATTCAACTGTGCTCCGCATAGAAAACATTCGCTTAACACCCTTGAAAACGCTGATTTTACTTATTTCTGGTTTGATTTTTTTTGTCGAAAACAAGAAGCCAAATTGGCCAAGGTTGGATGCAATGGCAAGAATCATCATCAACAAAAAAAACGGCGCCAGCAAGATGATCAGGTCGCTTAATAACCCGAATAAGACTATACGCAAGTGATCAAAATCAAGGGGTATAACATCCGGCTCTTCGATAAATCGCCAGCCTATCTTTCC
>PBLS01000047.1 GCA_002721825.1 Magnetovibrio sp. | reverse complement strand
TCATCACCGATCATTGCTGATAATAGGAGCGCCGTATCCCCAACAGTTCGTCCCATAGGGCCTAGTACGGAAAAAGGATTAAGAGCGACTGAGCGTAGTTCATTAGGAACTACACCAGGTGAGGGTCGAAAACCAACGACGCCGCAAAAGGATGCGGGTGTACGGAGGCTCCCGCCGTAGTCGGATCCAGTTGCTAGTGGAACCATGCCTGTGGCTAGCGAAACGGCGGATCCTCCGGATGAACCCGCGCATGAAAGTTCGGGGTTAAAAGGGTTCCCAGTGGCTCCAAAGACGAGGTTTCGCGTATTAGCCCCGGCGCCAAATTCGGGGGTATTTGTCTTACCGATTAAAATGCCGCCATTGCCCCGTATATTAGCAATGGAGCGCTGGTCCGTATCGGGAATATTATTTGCGTACAGCTGTGAGCCCATGGTAGTTCTTATATCTCCGGTGCTTTCCAAGTCCTTAGCGCCAAACGGAAGACCGTGAAGTAAACCCAAAGGCTTACCTGACAAGACGTCCTCTTCAGCAATTTTCGCCTCCCTTCGAGCTCGCTCGTAACACGTGGTAACTATGGAATTGACAGCTGGATTTATAGCATCTGTCCGAGCAATACAGCTCTCTAGGAGCTCAACAGGAGAGATTTCCTTGGTGCCAATATGTCGCCGTGCCTCAATGGCTTTCAGGTCGCAAAGCTCGGTCATGATACGAGTACCTCCAAATTGGGTTGCGGCCGCTGTAGGCCGTTGATTTTTGATAGTTTTGTCTCAAGTGCTAGTGCTATACGCAAAAGATTAAGATCACCTCGTCTACGACCGACCAATTGTACGCCAAAGGGTAGGCCCAGGTGATCGAGGCCACAGGGTAGAGCCAAGATGGGGTGACCTGTCAAAGTGAGCGCCGACCGGATCAATGAGGCATCCATATAGTTTTCCATTTTTCGACCGTTTACTTCGTTGGGAATACCATCATCAATACGGAAAGCTGGGGTAGCATTTCCTGGCACGATCAAAACATCCAGCTCTTCGAAGAAAGTCTGGAAGTTCTTATAAAGCTGCCGCCATTGTGTCTCAGCCTTGGAAACATCTGCAAGACGCATCTTCAGTCCAGCTTCGACGTTGGCTATGATGTTGGGAGAGAGGATGTCTCGATGCTGTTCATATCGATTTGTATGGGCTGCTAGATAATTTACGCAGCGAAGTGTCCAAAAACAATCTCGGGCATCAGAAAACGCAGGGTTGCGGCAGTCAAATGATTGAAAGGTATCTCTCAAATTTCTTAGAAGCTCTTGGAAGCAATTTCGTATGCCGTTGTCCAATGGCGCAATGCCTCCAAAATCTTCGGTCCAGGCGGCGCGAATATCGCTGAGATCAGCGGCTTCAAGATCAAGAAAGGACATTTGGTCGCATGGTCCAGCGAGTGGGTCTCGGTGATCATTGCCAATGCATCCGGACATCATTAGAGCAATATCGGAGACGCTCCGCGCCATTGGACCTTGGACATTGAAATGGGTGTAATTTAATGTGCGGTTTTCATGTGGCACCAGGCCTGGGGTCGAACGAAATCCGACTACGCCACACCAGGTAGCGGGGTTTCGGAGGCTTCCACCGGTATCGCTGCCTTGACAGAGCGGCAACATTCCTGTGGCTAAAGTAACGCCTGACCCACCAGATGAACCGCCAGATGTTCGTTCCAAATCAAAAGGATTTCGTGTTGGCCCGTAAACCAAATTATTAGTGGAGGTGCCGGAGCCAAATTCCGGTGTGTTCGTTTTCCCTACGATTATGGCGCCAGCACGACGTAATCGTGCAACCAGCGCTTCGTCCTCCGTAGGAACGTGGTCTCTGAAAAGCAGAGACCCCCAGGTTGTCCGCATTCCTTTTGTCGCATTAAGGTCTTTAATTCCGACTGGGATTCCGTGCAGTGGAGGGAGGTGTTTACGCTTTTTTACATCTTTTTCCGCCACGGTGGCTTCATGAATGGCACGGTCATAATCTTTGGCCACAATAGCGTTAACCTTCTGATTTACGGTCTCTATGCGGGCAATACACGCTTCAAGCAATGTCACTGGCGATAATTCGCCCGCGCCGATGAGTCTCCTTGCAGTAACGGCGCTAAGTTTACAAAGGTCGTTCACGGTTAAGACCCATAGCTTGGAACGTTTAAACTCCAACTACGTTCTGAAACAAGCCGCATATCTTCATTGGTCATGCGTCTCCTCCAACTTTTTACATCTACTTCGATGCTTGTGGTATGTCTGGCTTACCTTTGGCATCCTTTTTGGCGGTAGCCCAGATATCCTTAGGGAAAATAGCAAGAGGGCCAGAAACGTATTCCAAGGCTGCGGGGAAAGTCTTTTTTAAATGTACGCGAACTGTATCTGCACCAACTTTTTCAGCGCGATCAATCCAACTAACATTACGTTTGGTTAAAACGCCAGAGTCTTTTGCAGATACATGATTATAAGTTGTAACTACATCATCGGCAGTCATCGTTTGTCCATTATGAAACTTAACGCCTTTTCTAATTTTGAATACAAGCCTCTTGTTGGCGACCCATTTGTAGGAGGTCGCCAACAAGAGGCTTGTATTCAAAAGTTTTAGTGTCACGATAGAGTAGGTTGTCCCATGTATGGCGTTGTAAAATAACCATTTCACGAACATTGTTATAGTATGGTAAAGCTACGTCGACTTCTCGTGTCGTTGACCAGTTTAGTGTGTCTGTAGCCTTTCCGGCCAATGCTGCGGTGCTGGAAAGTGTTGTAGCAGCTAGCGCAACGGCAATAATAAGTTTATCTTTCATTATTTCTATCTCCTCCGCTTATAAGTATAGGTGATTGTATCGGATACTACCTGACCATCAAGCTCTTAGGCGTGTTACATAGGATCATGTCAATACAGCTTGTCTAAATATTCATATTTGAATTCAGTCATAACAAAGTATTTTCTTGGGGCTTTGGCCTTATAACTATTTACATGCAGTCTTAGAATAGTTTTTTAATGTGGAAGAAAGTTCTAAAAAGACCAATTTGCATAGGGTGAATTTCGGCACTTAACCCTCGAACTAGGGTATGTGAAATCGAAACGATAGCGGCAGAAATACCCATTAAAAGCATTCCGCGAAAATTAGGAGGAAACTTGTTCCAAAAACCTGAAAGTTGTCTTCTCGCCAATCTGGTTGTTTGGTAATCTTTCATGCGGCCAAAATATTGTAAAAATAGGAACTGGCCAGGTTTGGTACGTCTTGCCTGCGTGAAATGAACAATCCATAATAACAATGCGATGGACGTTCGGCGTAATTCAATTCGCTATACGATAGTTTCGTTAATTCCTGTATGGTTTTTGCTTTCGGGATGTAGCACTAATCCGGCAACTGGTGACCAGAGCTTCACAGCATTCATGTCGGCAGAAGATGAAGTTCGCGTAGGTGCGCAAGAGCACCCTAAAATGCTAAAAGAGTTTGGTGGTCGCTATCAGGCACAACCGTTGAAGGCGTATGTCCGTTACGTCGGAAAAAAACTTGCCGCCGTGTCTGAACTACCTAACCTACCGTGGCGTTTTGTTGTTCTAAATGACCCACAGGTTAACGCTTTTGCGCTTCCAGGTGGGTACATTTATGTCACTCGCGGTCTTTTGGCGCTGGCTGAGAATGAAGCGGAGATAGCGGGTGTTTTAGCACATGAAATTGGCCATGTTACCGCACGCCACACATCTCAGCGATACTCGACGACTATGGCTACTAAAATTGGATTAACCGGTTTAGGTATCCTTGGAAATGTCTTTGGTATTCCTTCTGGAGTTGATCGAGTCATTTCTACAGGCGCTAAAATAGGTCTACAGCAGTACTCTCAGTCTCAGGAAATGGAGGCTGATATGCTCGGTCTCCGCTATTTGGCTCGTGTTGGTTATGATCTCAACGCCGTGTCCAGTTTCTTAAAAAAGATACGTGCTCATTCTGAGCTGGAAGCGCGTCAAAAAAGAAAAAAAGGTTTGTCACACAATATTATGTCGACGCATCCAAGAAATGAGGACCGCGTGAACCAGGCGGTGATGCTCGCTAACGCCAAAAGTTCCGTACATTCTTTGGTCAATAGGGACACTTATCTTGATCGAATTGACGGTATGATATTCGGCGATGACGTGTCACAGGGTGTAGTACGTGGCCTGGCTTTTCGGCACCCAGATCTGCGTATAATGTTTGAAGTACCAGATGATTTCAGCATCTTTAATTCTCCTAGCCAAGTTGTAGCCTTTGGGCCCAATCAAGCGCGGATTATTTTTGACATGGCTACCTTCAAGAAGGCAGGTAAGGTTCGTAATCTGTTGAATTATATAAAGGACGATTGGGCAAAGAACTTAAAAATTAAAGATGCTGAGTTTATAAACATAAATGGTATGCAAGCCGCGACTGCTCAAGCCCGCGCCTATATTTCGGGTAAGCCGCGTGAGATGCGTTTAGTTGCAATTCAAGAAGACCAGAATCGGATTTATCGTTTAACTTTTATGGCATCAACGATTGATATGGATCGATTGAGCAAGAAATTTAGACGTTCAACGTATTCCTTTCGCCGGCTAACAAAGACCGAAGCAGATTCTATTAAGCCATTACGTCTGCGAATATCCAAGATAAAGCCTGGGGAAACCGTCAATAGCATAGCGGCAGGCTTTCCGTTCATTCGGTTTAAGCGCGAATGGTTTAGGCTTTTGAACAATATGAAGATAGGCGAAAAGGTCACTCCTGGTCAGCGGGTTAAGGTCATTACCGATTAATCCAGAATAGCTTGATGTGTTAAATATAACACGTTGCTCTTTACCAAGAGTGATAGTTTGGTCGAGTGAATAGATCAGGCAGCTTTTAACACAGTTTCTAATTTTTCCGTAGCTTCCTCTATATCCGTTTTATCGACGGCAGCTAGTTCGCTTGCTAGGCGATCGCGTGCCGCTTCATAAATTTGGCGTTCTGAAAATGACTGGTCAGGTTGGCCTACATTGCGATGTAAATCACGCACTACTTCAGCAATAGAAATAGGGTCGCCGGAGTTGATTTTAGCCTCGTACTCCTGAGCACGTCGGCTCCACATTGTACGCTTGATGCGGGCCCGCCCCTGAAGCGTAGTCATAGCATCCTCCATTATTTTTTTTGAAGAGAGTTTGCGTAAACCAGAGGTCGGGGCTTTATCAACGGGTACACGAAGTGTCATTCGGTCACGATCAAACGTGATTATAACTAAGTCCAGTTTTTGACCGGCAATTTCTAATTTTTCTATCCCAGTAACTTTGCCTACTCCGTGGGTCGGGTAGACGACAAAATCACCAGCTTTATAGGTCGGAGCTTTTACCATGGGTCGAAATTTCTCCAGCAAAGTAACGTTATTTCATTAAAAATTATTATTGAATGTTGGCAGCAATCTGGGTTAGTCACCTGCACCCGGATTGGGACTTAGGTACTGCTTTTTATCAGGTTTATCCTTCCAGTCCTCAGAGTCTTCAGGCTCCTCGCCCTTTCGTGTAATGTTTGGCCATTCTGCAGCGTATTGAGCATTTATTTTAAGCCATTCACCAAGGTCAGGCTCAGTATCTGGTAGGATTGCCTCAGCAGGACATTCCGGCTCACACACGCCGCAATCAATGCATTCGTCAGGGTGTATGACTAGCATGTTTTCGCCTTCATAGAAACAATCTACTGGGCAAACTTCTACACAATCCTGGAACTTACATTTGATGCAGTTCTCAACGACAACATAGGTCATCCAAGTCTCCGGTTCTCTTATCGTTTGTGATCATTTACCATTACGTACATGAAGTTAACAGCTTATGGTATTAGGCTTTAGTAGGAATAATGTCCAGGCATTCTATGGCCTTTTTTCGGGCAAATCCCACATCCTTGTCTGGTATATGTAATAGTCCTGCTACCCGGCGCACAAGGTTAGCCTCATAATCGTGTAGTTTCCCATCCGCGTAGACTATTTTCCATAACATAATCATCAGTTCCAGGCGTTCGTCATGGTTGAATGAGTTCTTCAAAATACGGGTGACGCCATAAAGCTCAACAGACCGGTTCACAGCCTCTTCACTTTCCGCGATTAGATTTTCTAGGTCATTTGAAGAGAGGTCGAAACGCTCCCCCAGAAGCCGCACTATTGCTTGACGCTCACTGGCGTCGTAACTGCCATCAAGGACGGCAGCTTCAATTAACAATGCAGCTGCTGCCGCTGGAACCTCATCCGCCACTGCGACTGGGTCGTCTGGCTCAAGAAGAATGGACTTGATCTTTCCCAGCATAGGCGGTGCGTACCACAGCGTTTATGACGCTGCAAGCTCATAAAATGTCGCGAGGCTAATAATGACTATGGTGACTTGCATTCCAGAGCCTGTGATCTTATTTGAATTGTATGGCGATAAGTGCTCGATTGGACTTTCCTTCTACACAGCGTAATGCGAAACCTATCATTGAAGTTTTGAGGACGCTGTTACCAGCTGAAGGTAAAGTAGTAGAGATAGCCTCTGGTTCCGGTCAGCATATTATGCGGTTTGCTCAGGTATTTCCCGGCCTAGTCTGGCAACCAACTGATATTGAGCCGGAGCACCTTCGTTCTATTGGGGCTTGGACTAACGGACTGAAGAATGTCATGAAGCCCTATGTTCTTGATGCTTCGGCCTTAAAGTGGCCGATAGAGCGTTCAAGTGCTGTTATATGTATTAATATGCTCCATATTGCGCCGTGGGAGGCAACCGTGGGACTTTTTGTTGGAGCGAGCAAAATCTTGGATTCGGGTGGATTACTCTATTTATACGGACCTTATAAAATCGACGGGCAACATACGTCAGAAAGTAACGCGTGTTTTGATGCAGATTTAAAATCTCGCGACTCTACTTGGGGACTTCGTGACGTATCGGAAATAATAGTTACCGCGGCGGAAGTTGGATTAAAATTTGATACAACTATACAAATGCCATCTAACAACCTTTCATTAATTTTTAAAAAGCCCGTTCGTCCTCCCTCTGAACAACCTCCAACGTAACTCGTGATAAACAGCTTCGTATAAATTTGTAGATACTTCAATTAAAAGGCACAGAAGTTGTATTTGGACATTAATTTTTTAAAAATTGATCAAGTTTGCGTCTTTCCCTTTTAGTAGGGCGGCCGCTTCCCAAAGTGCGCCTTCCAGCGATTGCTGTTTTTGCTTCAGTAGGCCGCGAGTAAAGCGCGGGGGAAAGATCTTGATAGAGTGTTTGAGCTTCTGTAGCTGGGCCACGCCGAGTACTCAATGCTATGATTTTAATGATTTGCACCTGTCGGCCACGTGAAAAGGTTAGTACCATATCCGGACGGGCTAAGAAGTGCGCTTTATTTATTATCGCGCCGTCAACCCTCAGTCTGCCCATATTGCAGAACTGAGTAGCTAGAGAGCGACTTCTGAAAAACCTTGCGTGCCATAGCCATTTATCTATCCGCATGTCACTTTGGGTAGTCATGGTTGATCACTCTGATTAAGATTTAAATTTCGTAGTTTTGCAAAGGGCGAATCGGGGTTGTAATTTGAGCTCGTCCTCTGCTTTGAATAATGTTTTCCTAAATTTTTTGACTTTAGTTTCTTAGTTTGTTTTGACTTCATATAGCTATTTTTTGGTTCCGTTTGCCCTGTTTGACGGCGTTTTAGTCGGTAGATTTTCCTACTGCCTTTAGTTTCGCGATGATATCCAAGGTGTTTAAGGACTTCTGCTAATTCATCGGCATTACAGCCAATTAGGTTCATAAGTTGGGCAGGCTCTTTGAACTGTCCTTTTTCATTGAGCGCCCAAGCTTCCGCGGCGGTGCGCTCAAGAATTTCTACTCTAACAGCCAGTAGACCTAATGGCCGGTATCCAATGGCTTCTAGGAATTCTGGCGGGGAACTTTCCTCAATTCTTATTGAGGCGCGACCGTTTTTGGGTAGTTTCAGTGGAAGTGATAATCCTCTATTCACTGACCATAAAATAGCCCGAAGTGTTATAGGTCGTAGTTTTAAAAGTGCTGGAGCATACACTGTTTCGCGGCCTATCCTAAATCCGTGGATACGGAGAGCCCGGCGTGATTCTCGGTCTAGGGCTTTGACCTCCTCTTTTATAAGCTCGCGGGCCATGGAACCGAGATTTTCCGTTAAGCGGAAATGAAGGCCGCGTGCGGTGCCAGCGGGTAATTTTTTGGTATCGATAAAAAGTGGAGACAAGGTCTGACGGATATAATCATTAAGCCAACGCTGCAAACGTCGGTGAATACTGCGCTTATAGTTGTTATCGATCAAGTCGCTTTTTAAAAGGATAAGCTTAGGTTTAAGAAGGTTATTACTAGCTTCCAGCCGCGCTACAGGGACCTGATTCCATAAAACGTCGGGGTAATCGCATGCCTCTGGATTGGCGAGCGAGAACGAAGTATCTGGAGAGTTAATAAATTTCTCGACGCGTTGTTGGATTTCAGGGCGCAGCGCTTGTGTGGCAGCTCTCACAACAGCCCGATTTGCTGCGGTTCCATCGGAGCTATGATCGGCTTTAAACCGGAAACCGGAAAGCCATCCTACGGGGTGCCCCTCAACTAAAACTTCGCCATTGTTGCGGACAGCGCCAATCAGTTCACGGTTTTCTTTTAGACTGCGAACCAAATGCGATGTGCGTTTGTCGACGAAACGCTGCATTAGATGCTCGTGTAACGCATCTGAAAGAGAGTCTTCAATTTCACGTGAGCGTTCTTGCCAATGGCCAGGGTCAGACATCCAGTCGCCCCGAAATGCGACGTAAGTCCATATACGAATATTGGCAATGCGCTGAGTTAAACCCTCTATATCTCCGTCCGTACGATTTAGACGCTCTATCTGCTGGGCAAGCCAGTCAGTTGGCAGCCGACCTTTTGGCCCTTGTAGAAATTGATAAATCTCAGTTAGCAATTCTGCGTGTGTGTCGCTGGCTAGTTTGCGAAAGTCTGGAATGCGACAGACATCCCATAGCAAGCGTACTCCATCAGGGCTAGATGCGAGGGATGTTACTTCCGCATTGCCGCAGAGTAGATCTAAATATGTTTCATCTTCTGCTCGGCGAGCTCGAGTAAGTTGCCATTTTTTTGGCAGTACATTTAAACTTCGACGAAGGTGATCGACAGACCGAAAGCTCAGCCGATTATTTCGCCAAAAAATTTTTTTTAGAGGTGGGAAATTATGCTCTTCTATATTATGGACATGGTTTTCATCAAGTTCGCTTAAGGCCGCTGTGGTGCCGAACGTACCATCATTCATGTATCGCCCTGCTCGACCGGCAATCTGGGCAAGTTCTGCTGGTAAAAGAACGCGGTATTGCTGCCCGTCGAATTTTCGAACCTGTGCGAAGGCGACATGGTCAACATCCATGTTAAGCCCCATACCAATAGCGTCGGTTGCAACGAGGTAATCGACTTCGCCCGATTGATATAATTCTACTTGGGCATTACGGGTTCGTGGACTTAGCGCTCCCATTATTACAGCGGCGCCGCCTCGGTGGCGGCGAATGAGTTCTGCCATTGCGTACACATCATTGGATGTAAAGGCAACGACGGCGGACCGTCTAGGAAGGCGGGCTAATTTATGAGGACCTGTGTAAGTTAATTTTGAGAGCCGCGGCCGTTTAAAAAAATTTACTTCTGGGATTAGTTTCCGGATAAGAGGTTTGATGGTATCTGCCCCCATCAGCATAGTCTCAAAAGTTCCGCGTGCTGATAGCAAACGTTCTGTGAATACATGTCCGCGGTCTGGGTCCGCGCACATTTGCACCTCGTCTAGGCCGAGGAAGGCCACTTTTCGATTAGCAGGCATTGCTTCGGTAGTGCATAAAAAATAGCGTGCAGTACTGGGTATAATTTTTTCTTCCCCGGTTATTAAGGCGACTTGGTTTTTGCCTTTAATTTTTACCGCCCGGTCATAGTTTTCTCTTGCAAGCAAGCGTAGCGGAAAGCCGATCATGCCCGAATTATGTGCGAGCATGCGCTCCATCGCGAAATGGGTTTTACCTGTATTCGTGGCACCAAGAATGGCGGTTATGCGATTATATCCGGAATTAAATTGCATGGGTAAGAATTGCGCGCAAGCACCGGACTAGCAAGACTTTTGAGTTTTTCAAAAAGGATTTTTTACAATAGTGCCAATCTAATACTTTCAATAACCTAATGGATTTAAAACTTAGACTTTTTCTTGTGGACCAGCGATAATATCCGTTAAAGCGCTGTCGCCCTGCGTAATAGGGGATAAGTAGTTGGAGCTTGTGACAATGTGTGAAATTTTGAGATTAGCATTTGCAGCTGTGTTTGTTCTGGTAGTGATAATTACTATACCTACAAAATCGATGGGTGCGGATAAAGAGTACGGACAATATCTATCAGCGGAATGTAATGCTTGTCATGCCCCCTCAAAGAAGTCTGGAGCAGGAATACCGTCATTAAACGGAAAGCCCGTTCCATATCTTGTAAGTGCGTTACTTCAGTATAAAAATAAGTCTCGGAAGAATGCAGTTATGCAAATGATCGCGGGGAGATTAGACAGCGAGCAAATTAATGCGCTTGCAGCATATTTTTCCTCGCTTGGAAAATAAAATTAAATAGTATTCAATTGAGAACGATTGTCAAACGACATAAGATCTTATACTTAAAGGCAAATAGTTTTAAAACGGAGGAGGTAAAATGAAAAAAATTTCAAGGCGGCAATTTACTAACGCCGCGGCCCTAGGACTGGGGGCGCTAGCAATTCCAAATATAGCTGTTGGTGCAAAACCGAAAGTTGTAGTAGTGGGCGGTGGCGCCGGCGGTGCAACGGCGGCAAGATATGTTGCCAAAGACTCTAAAGGAGCGGTTGACGTCACCCTTATAGAAGCATCAAAACGTTATTATACTTGTTTTTATTCAAATCTATATCTCGGCGGTTTAAGAAATTATGGATCGATCGGCCATAACTATTATGGTTTAGCCGTAAATAACGGGGTTAACGTTGTCCACGACTGGGCAGCATCCGTAGATGCTCAAAATAAGAGAGTAAAGCTAGCATCTGGCAGTTCAGTTTCGTATGACAGACTTATCTTGTCGCCAGGTATTGATTTTAAATATGATAGCGTTCCGGGTTATTCAGCGGAAGTACAATCAAAAATGCCCCATGCGTGGAAATCGGGCACACAAACGCAGTTGTTGAAAAGGCAAGTTCTCAATATGCGAAAGGGTGGTAATTTTGTGATTGTTCCACCAACCAACCCGTATCGTTGTCCCCCAGGGCCGTATGAACGTGTTTCAATGGTGGCACATCTCTTAAAAGCAAATAATCCAAAAGCAAAGATAATTATTCTCGACCCTAAGCCGAAATTTTCAAAACAAGGACTATTTATGGATGGTTGGGAAAGGCATTATCCCGGAATGATAGACTGGGTCGATCCAGGGGCTCATGGCGGGATAAAAAACGTAGATGGCAATAAGATGGAAATTAAAACCGATTTGGATACATTCAAGGCGGATGCAGCATCAGTTATTCCTGCTCAAAAAGCTGGGGCTATAGCATTAGCTGCAGGTGTTAATGATGGTGACTGGTGCCCGGTAAATCCGAATAGTATGGCATCAAAAGCTGATTCAAATATTTATGTGTTGGGTGATGCTTCAGTTGCCAAGTCAATGCCAAAATCAGGTTTTTCTGCAAATAGTCAGGCAAAAGTTGCTGCCAATGCCGTGCGTGGTGAACTGACAGGAAGTAAAGTTTTTCCCGCTCGCTACTCAAACACCTGCTGGAGCCTAATTGCTACTGATGACGGAATCAAAGTTGGTGCAAGTTATAAGGCTGGCGAGAAGAAAATTGATGTTGTTTCGAAATTTATTTCCAAGAAAGGTGAATCTGCGGAAACACGAAAAACAACCTATGAAGAATCGATCGATTGGTATAATGGGATGACAGCAGATATGTTCTCGTGAGGCCAATTAGGTTGATGAAGTTTCCAACCATGTATTTGGGTATTTAAAATACAAAATGTCCCAACGAAATTAAATGGGTCGGATTTAAGGTCCGGCCCATTTTTCTTTTTTATATATAAAATCGTACGTTTAACCCAAGTGCGGGTGTTAATTGGTCTATAAAATAATGAACGCCAAGGAATCGGGAAGAAATCTAAGAAACGGTATTTCGACCGCCTGTTTCCCCCTGTTGTTGTAAGGCGACAAACATGCCGGAACCGGCTATAAGCAATATGCCTAAAAATGTAAGTAAGTCGGGCATGTGTCGCCAAATTATAAAACCCCATAATGTAGCGAAGATGATATAAGAATAATGAAACGGCACTAACCAGCTTGATTCAGCGCTCTGGTAGGCCTTGGCAAGGCTCACGTTAGAAATTAAATTTAAAGCTGAATATAAGGCGATCACCCCGTACATCCAAAGTTCCGCTGTTCGCCATCCAGTGAATAAATAAGGCCAATCAATCGAGTCGACTTCCAATGCTTGGTTGCTTAAATATATAAGGCCAATAGCTCCCATAATAAGACATGTAAGAGCGGCTCCAAATACCAATGTGATTGGCGATTCGTCTCGGCAAAGTTTTCGAGTAGTTAAAAGTGTGCAGGCATAAAAGAAACCAGCACCCACTGGCAACAAAGCAACCGGCGCGAAGATGGTCGTTCCAGGCTTCAGTACTAACAAGGTGCCAACGAAACCCACAAAAATTGCAGCAGATCGGTGAAGGCCAACGCGCTCACCAAGTACTACATAAGATAAGATAACAACGAAGAGGGGGAAGACGTAAAGACCAGCAGAGACTTCCGCAAGGCCTAGGTAGGGTATGCCCGCATAGAAAAAGCCCATTGAGCTGACTAAAAATAGGCTTCGCAGCGCGACCGCCCAAACTCTCCTTGGCCAGGGAATATGTTTACCAAAAAAGATTCGGAAGAATAAAATTAGTAAAAGGATATTAAAAAACCCCCGGAAAAACTGAAATTGCCATAGCGATAACTCCGAACTGGTTAGCTTGGCTAGAGCATCTTGAACGGCACGTAAGAAAACCCCACCAAGGACCAGAAAGGCTGCAAATGTTTGGTGCGACGTCCTAATAAAATCTCGAGGGTGAACCATTCCAATTCACTGTTCCAATAAAGTTAAGTTCAATTTCATCTCTGAATTAGGCGTAGACTTTATAGCTTTTAGGTTACGATTCATGTGTTAATGTTGTAAACATTTATCCTAATCATGATAGCCGTGAAACTTAAGGGCCCTCTAACCTTAGTCCTTAGTCCTTAGTCATGTGAATTTTTATTTATTTAAGAAATTGTAATTCCTTCTTAATCAATAGAACCTGGCTTTGTAAGGAGAAAAATTGATAAAAAAATTAATTGAAGCGCACAGGCCTTTAGTAGGCGAGAAGGTAGTCGAAATTGGTACTAGTGTGGCCGCGCCCTACGCTGGTTGGATTTTGGGCGGCCTTGGTGCCGATGTAATAAAGGTTGAGCGCCCACACGTTGGAGATGATGCGCGCCAGTGGGGGAAACTATTTCCAGATGGGTCGTCGTCATATTTTCACGCGTTAAATCGTGATAAGCGTGGTATAACGATAGATTTAAGAAACAAAAATGAACATGACTGGCTCAAGGATTTTTGCATAAATAAGGTAGATATTGTAATACAGAACCTTCGTCCAGGGCGGGTTGAAAAATACGGTTTAGGTGCCGATGAATTAATTCGAGCTAACCCGCAGATGATTTATTGTAACCTTGGCGCTTTTGGCATGGACGGCCCGTTAGCCAGTAAGCCCGGCTATGATCCTTGATGCAAGCATACGGCGGCATAATGAGCATAACGGGGGAGGAAGGGCGACCACCAATCCGAGTTGGGACTTCAATAGTTGATATGGGCACAGGTCTTTGGTCTGTGGTTGGTATTCTTGCGGCAATCAAACGTCGTACAGAGACGAGAAAGGGGTGTATTGTTGATGCATCATTATATGAGACAGCGGTAGCTTGGATGACAAATTCCGTTGCATCGGTCGGGGTTGATGGCCGGAACCCGGAACGTCAAGGTTCTGGCGCTCGTGGTATGGCTCCTTATCAAGCCTATGCTTGTTCTGATGGATATTTGGTAATTGCTGCCCCGAACGATCGGCTATTTTTACGATTAAGCGAGGTACTTGATCATCCTGAATGGTCCTCTGACCCACGCTTTGAAACCAACCAGGGTCGTTATGCGAATTTGGCGGAATTGAACGCGTTATTTGAGCCTATTATTTTAAAGCGGAGTCGTGAATATTGGCAGGGTGCGCTTGATGAGAGTGGTATTCCAAATGCTCCAGTGCAACGGGTGTTAGAAATGATGGAGGATCCCCAAACGAAAGCTCTTGGCATAATCCAGCAAGAAAAAAATGAAGCTCTGAAATTGATGGGGATGCCAATTAATTTTGATGGGATCCGCCCGCCTCTTAGCCGTTATGCTCCCTCCCTGGGAGAGCATAATGATGAGATCAAGAAGGACAAAAAATAATGCGTATGGATTATGAAACTTATCATTTGGAGCTGGTTGATGATCATATTTTGATTGTTCTCATGGATCGACCGGAAGTACGTAATGCAAAGAATACGCAAATGGGTTTAGAGCAAAAGCAAATTTTTGATAGCCTTTATCAGGATACGGAGGGGGTTCGAATTGTTATCCTTAGTGGGCGCGGCGACAAAGCTTTTTGTGCTGGTGGCGACTTGAAGGAGCGTAAAGGTATGACAGATAATGAGTGGCGGTATCAACATGCTGTGTTTGAGCAGGGTGCTATGGCACTTCGTAACTGCCCCGTTCCGGTGATTGGAGCTGTTAATGGGGCGGCTTACGGAGGAGGTTGCGAAACGGCGTTGAATTTGGATTTTATGTACGCGTCGACTAATGCTCGTTTTGCTCTTACAGAGGTAACTCTGGGTATAATGCCGGGTACTATGGGGACACAAAACCTGCCAAATGCAATTGGTGAGCGTCGGGCTAAAGAAATAATTTTCACCGGGCAGCCCTTTTCGGTGGAGGAGGCCTACGCCTGGGGACTTGTAAACAAGATATGCAAGCCGGACGCATTGATGGATGAGACCGTACAAACAGCACGAAGGATAGCGCAAAATGCGCCACAATCGATTATGCGTGCGAAACGGTCTATTTCTGTAGCAACGCAGGTTGACCGCTCTACAGGTTTTCAATTTGAGTTAGAAGCTTATAACAGGTTGGTCGGCACTAAGGATCGCCATGAAGGTGTGTTAGCATTCAATGAAAAGCGCAAACCTATCTTCACTGGGGAGTAAGGAGAATTAACATGCGAGAGAATATTGATGTTTTAGTCCACGAAATGGGGCTTCGAGATGGCTTGCAAAGTATCGATACAATATTTACCACTGAAGGTAAAATGGCGTGGATTAAGCGTGAAGCTGAGGCAGGTGTGCCGCAAATCCAAGTGGGTTCCTTTGTCCCGCCCAAGCTGCTGCCGCAGATGGCGGATAGTGCGGAAATTGTGCGCAAGTCATTAGCAATTGAAGGCCTCACGGTCTCAGCACTTGCTCCTAATTTAAAAGGTGCTCAAAATGCTATGACTGCGGGAGCGCATCAAATCGGGATCGTTATGTCCGTTTCCGAAGCGCATAATTTTTCTAATGTACGCCGTAGCGTTCAAGATTCACTGGATGATTTTTCTCTGATAGTAGAATACCGAAACGCACATGCAGAGTATAAAGATGTCTGTATATCGGGAGGCATGGCTACGGCATTTGGCTGCACCATTTCTGGCCCGGTTCCACTAGGTGAGGTTATGCGTGTTGCTGAAGGTTTATTGGAACGCGGGGCTGATAGGCTTAGTGTCGCTGATACGGTTGGGTATGCAAACCCGGGCCAGGTAAAAGAGCTGTTCGACGAGCTCTACCGGACGGTTGGTCACGATGTAGGTATTGGCGCCCACTTCCACGATACCCGCGGGCTTGGCCTTGCTAATGCTTTTGCTGCTCTTGAGGCAGGCGTTTGTGAGCTAGATGCGTCACTTGCGGGTCTCGGTGGTTGCCCTTATGCACCAGGAGCGAGCGGAAATATTGTCACTGAGGATTTAGTATTTATGTTAGAGTCGATGGGGCTTAGGACGGGTATTGACCTGGATGGGTTATTGGAGGCGCGGGAAATTATGGAAGCGCAACTAAAGGGTGAACCTGTGCATGGTACTTTCGCCAAGACTGGGTTGCCTTTGGGCTTTCAGTATGCTCCCGCTGCGTAGTTTCACGGGAATCAAGATATGGCTGATGCATCGCTGATGATGTCTTTGGGAGAGGATTATCTGGATATAAGAGAGCAAGTGTCCAGGCTCTGCGAGGACTTTCCTGGCAAATATTGGCGTAATCTAGAAAGACAACCTTCATCCGGAAGCTATCCCACAGAGTTTATTGAAGCCTTGACGGATGGGGGGTATTTGGCCGCGCTAATTCCTGAGGAGTATGG